>CAYNDV010000004.1:0-79094 GCA_964396055.1 uncultured Vicinamibacterales bacterium
GGCGGAGCGGGGAGGAGGAGGTAAGGGGAAGAAGACAGAAGACAGAAGACAGAAGCAAGAAGCAAGAAGGGATCGCGCTGTCACGCTGAGGGCGCGCCGGACCGGACGATCCGGCGCGCCCGTCGTCCTTCTCTAGCCTCTAGCCTCTAGCCTCTAGCCTCTAGCCTCTAGCCTCTAGCCCCTAGCCTCTAGCCCCTAGCCCCTGCCTCTGACCGCCGCCTCCAGGCGCTCGCAGGCCGTGCGCAGGACCTTGATGCGGGCCCACGCCTTGTCGTTGGCTTCCACCAGGGTCCAGGGCGCGTCGTGGGTGCTGGTGCGCTCGATCATGTCGTTGACCGCAGCCTCGTACGCCGGCCATTTTTCGCGGTTGCGCCAGTCCTCGTCGGTCAGCTTCCACTGCTTGTGCGGCGTGGCCTGACGGTCCTTGAAGCGGCGGATCTGTTCGTCGGGCGTGACGTGCAGCCAGAACTTCAGCAGGACGATGCCGTGGCGGACCAGCTGCGTCTCGAACTGGTTGATCTCCGCGTACGCCCGCATCCACTCGCGTTCGGAGGCGAACCCCTCGACCCGCTCGACCAGGACGCGCCCGTACCAGCTGCGGTCGAAGATCATCACGCGTCCGGCGCGCCCCAGGTGGCGCCAGAACCGCCACAGGTAGTGCTGGGCGCGTTCTTCGTCGGTCGGCGCGGCAATCGGGATCACCTGGTAGCGCCGCGCGTCGAGGGCGGCCGTCACGCGCCGGATCGCGCCGCCCTTGCCGGCGGCGTCCCAGCCCTCGAAGACCATCACGGTCGAGACGCGGCGCCGGTACGCCCGTCGCTGGAGCTGGTTGAGGCGCCCCTGCCACAGCGCAATCTCGTCGTCGGCCTTCTCGCGCGGCACCTGGCGCGTCATGTCCAGGCTCGACAGGATCGACGCGACAGGCTTCGCGGCCCGCGGCGCGCGCAGCCCCTTCTTCAGCGCCGTCCGGACGGCGGCCGAGGTCTTCCGTTCCTCGAGGTCGTCGAGGTGGGCGCGGATGGCGTCCCGGATGGCTTCGCCGACGGTGAGGCTGCGGTACCGGGCGTCCTCGCCCTCGACGATGGTCCACGGCGCGTCGGCGCGATGCGTGTGCGAAATGGCGTGTTCGGCCGCCGTGATGAACTTCGGGTACATTCGCCAGTGCTTCCACGCCAGTTCGTCGACGCGCCAGCGCTGCAGGGGGTCCTTCTCGAGGTGCTTCAGCCGGCGTTTCTGGGCCGCCTTGCCCAGGTGCATCCAGAACTTGAGGATGAGGGCCCCGTCGGCCGCCAGCATCTGTTCGAACTCGACGATGCGGTTGAGGCGCTCCTCGAAGGTGTTGTCGTCGATGCGGCCGTACACGCGCTCCAGCACCGGCTGCGAGTACCAGCTCTTGAGGAACAACCCGATCCGGCCCCGGGGCGGCAGCGCGCGCCAGAACCGCCAGTATTCAGGTCGCTCACGTTCCTCGTCCGAAGGTTCGCCAAAGGCCCGTGTCGTCACCCAGCGTGGGTCGAGCCACTCGTTCAGCAGGTTGACGGTCTCGCCCTTGCCGGCGCCGTCCACGCCCGCGAACACGACGATGACGGGGCACGCCCCCGCCGCCCGCAGCAGGTTCTGGGCCTCCAGCAGCTCGGCCCTGAGGCCGGGTTCCCGCGTCCGGTAGTCCTCCCGGGAGACCTTCCGTCCGAGTTCGGCGGCTTCGAACATGAGCCCTCCTGCGGGCAGAGTATACGTCCTCCCGTCTCTTGACACCCGTCGCCGTCGGCGCGAACATGAGCGCGTTCCGCCGTCGCAGCGCGCACTCGAAGCCCCCATTGGCCGTCTGGTTCACCACGGGCCCCCGGGACGAGGTGTCGCCATGCGTCGTGTGCTTGTCGGCGTCAGCGCGCTCGCCGTCGCCTTGGTTGTGCAGGTGGTCGCGACCCGCGAGATTCCGCCCCAGGCGGCGGAAGTCCTCCAGCACCTCTCGGACTCGAACCAGGCCCAGAGCCTGTTCGGGTACTCCGTTGCCGCCGATGCCAACACGCTGGTGGTCGGCAGCCCGTGGCTCGACTCCAAGCGCGGAGGCGCGTTTGTCTACGTCCGCGGGGCCGGCGACCTCTGGGAATACGTCACCACGCTGACGGCGAGCGACCGGGCGCTCGACGACAACTTCGGCATCGCGGTCGATGTGGACGGCGACACGATCGTCGTCGGCGCGTACGTTGACGATGGAGTCGTCGTCAATCAGGGATCCGCGTACGTGTTCACGCGCACGGACGGCACGTGGAGCCAGACCGCCCACCTGCTGCCGATCGTCCAGCAGAACGGCGCGGGCTTCGGCGGCGCCGTGTCGGTGGAGGGCACCACGATTCTCGTCGGCGCCTACAACGAGACCGTCACCGTGGGCGGCACGCCGCACACGAACCAGGGCGCGGCGTACGTCTACACGCTCGACGAGGACACGTGGGCCCTGGCGGCCATCCTGCGCGATCCGTCGGGGCGCGCCTACGATCATTTCGGGACGGCGGTGGCGGTCGTCGACGGCGTGTGGATCGTCGGGGCTCCTGACGCGGACATCGACAGCCTCGCCAATTGCGGCCAGGTGTACCTGTTCAGTCCTGGCGCGCGTCCCCAGCCGGCGATGGTGATCACCGGCGGGCAACCGAACGCGAAGCTCGGATCGAGCATCGGGGCCGGCGCCTCGCTCGGCGTCTACTGGCCGGTGGCGATTGGCGCTCCCGGCTACGAGCCCACCGCAGGCTGCACGAACTGCGGCGGCGCCTACGTGTTCGACCTCAACGACCCGGTGGCCACTCCGGTCATCGTCAGCAGTGCCGCACCCGGGGCTGACGCGCTGTTCGGCACGAGCGTCAGCCTCTGGGGCCACAACCTGGTCGTCGGATCGCCGGGCGCCCACTACAGCGACGGGATCGCCGAGTGGCTCGCCTACGACGGCACCGCGTGGCAGCCCGTGGGCGTGCTCGAGACGACGGCCGTCTTCATGGGTGGTCAACTGGGCAGGAGCGTGGCCGTGTCCGGCAGCAGCGTGCTCGCCGGCGGCCCCTTCAATCCCTATCTGGCCCAGACCAACCGGGGCTCCGTCATCAACTTCGGACTCGGGCCTGACGTGAACGCGATCACCCCTGAGCACGGACCACTGACAGGCGGCACGCTGGTGACGATCAGCGGGGCCAACTTCGACGCTGACGCGACGGCGACCCTGGGCGGTGTGCCGTTGACGAAGTCCGGTCCCACCCTGCCGTACCAGTTTGTCGGATTGACGCCGCCCCAGCAGGCACCGGGATGGACGGCGCTGCAGATCCAGAACGTCAACGGACGCCAGGTCGTCGTCCAGAATGCCTTCCAGTACTACTGGCGGGTGGACGAGATCGAACCGGCCGTGGGCCCTCCCGGCATCACGTGTACCATCACCGGGGCCGGCTTGCCCTGCACCGATAACTCGGTGTACTTCGGCACGAGCCTGGCGCAGATCCAGAACTGCTCGTCCACGAGTGTGACGGTCACGGTGCCCGTCTTCACGAGCCCGCGGGCGGCGGGAGGAGCGGATGCCGCGGCCATCCCGGTGGACGTGTTCGTCAACGGTCCGGACGACGGGCAGGTGGTGGTCGAGAACGGGTTCACGTACGCGTCCGGTGACCTGCTGCTGAGCGCGCTCGTGGCCGCCGCCGCGACCGGGCCCGGCTCGACGTTGCGCGTGACGGAGAAGACGAAGAACCTGGGTCCCGACGACCTCCCCGCGTCGACCACGCGGTTCTACCTGAGCACCGACGCGACCCTGGACGGCGGCGATCTGCTGCTCGGCGAGCGGGCGGTGCCGGCCCTCGCCCCCCGTGTGCTGAACGTCGGGACAATCGACCTGCCGATCGGGGCCGGACAGGCGGCCGGCGCGTACTGGCTCATCGCGAAGGCCGATGCACCCGGGCTCATCTCCGAGCGATCCGAAACCAACAACGTCAAGACACGGCCCGTGAAGATCGACGCGGATCTGCAGGTGTCGGTCCTCCGTGCGCCCGCCAGGGTGACCCGGGGCGTGGCGTTCAACGTGACCGAGTCGACCAAGAACGCGGGACCGGGCGGCGCGCTGGCCAGCACCACGCGGCTGGTCCTGTCTGCCGACGCCGTGTACGACGCTGGCGACACCGTGCTGTACGACCGTGCAGTGGGTGCGCTGGCCAAGGGGGCCCAGAGCCGGGTCGTGACCCCCGTAACGCTCGCGGCCGACCTGCCGGTGGGCACGTACTACCTCGTGGGCGTGGCCGACGTGCTGGGGGCGGTGCCGGAGACGAAGGAAGCGAACAACTCCCGCGCGAAACGGTTCGTCGTGCAGTAGGATGGGCGGCACGCGCCGGGCGCGTGCCGCATGTCCAAAACGCCCTCGACCGTGCGCCGTGGTTCGCGGCGGGCCGGCCGGCCGACCGCGACCCGGTCATCGAGTCGTCACGAACCCGTGCACGCCGACGCCGGTGGTGCGCGGCTGGCCGCCGTGGCTTGCGCGCTGGGCGCCCTCGCGGTCTACGGGCGTTCGTTGTATCCCACCGTGGCCGGCGGCGACAGCGGCGAGTTCGTCGTGGCGGCCGCCACGCTGGGCGTGGCTCATCCGTCCGGGTACCCGCTCTTCACCCTGCTCGGCCACGCGTATTCCTGGATCCCGGCCGGCTCCGTCGCCTGGCGCGTGAACCTGCTGTCGGCATCAGCCGGGGCGGCCGCGGCGGGGCTGCTATGCCTGGCCGTCGCGCGCTGGGCCGGCAGCATCTGGGCGGGCGTCGTGGCCGCGGGCCTCTTCGCGTGCTCCAGCGGGGTCTGGCACTACGCGACGCACGCCGAGGTGTTCGCCCTCCACAACCTCGCCGTCGCCGCGCTGCTGCTGGCGTCGCTCCGGTACGCCGAGCGCCGCGATCCGGCGTCGGCGGCCTTCGTCGGCCTGACGACGGGCCTGGGTCTGTCGAACCACCACACGCTGGTCTTCTACGCGGCCGTGACGGGCGCGGTCGTCCTCTACGACGCGCGACGGTGGTCCTGGCGTGAGCGGATACGCCTGGCGACCGCGTTCGGACTCGGGCTGACGCCCTACCTCTACCTGCTCTGGGCCGGCCATCGGGTGTCGCCGGCACGCTGGGGCGACACGGGCACGTGGCAGGGACTGGTCGATCACGTGCTGCGGCGCGACTACGGGACCTTCCGCCTCGCCGGCGAACTCTACACACGATCCCAGGGCCTGTGGACCCAGCTCAGCGCCTACGGCGCCAATCTGGTGTCGGAGATCTCCTGGGTCGGGATTATCGCCGCGGCCGTTGGCGTCGCGGCCGGCGGCGGGCTGCTGACGCACGGCGCCGGCGCCGCAGGTCGCGGCTGGCGCCGACAGGCGGTCGTCGGATCGGTGGTCGCCTGGGCTGGTTATCTGCTCGTCTTCCACTCGCTCACGAACCTGCCGATCGATCGACCGCTGTTCCACGGCATCCTGGCCCGATTCTGGCCGCAGGCGCACCTGCTGGTGTGCGCGTGGGCGGGCCTGGGCGTGGCGGCACTCGCGGCGCGGCCTCGTCTGGCGAGGTGGCTGGGTCCGGCGGCGGCTGCCACGGCGGTGCTGCTGCCCCTCGGGCTGCGGGCCGCGGCCGAAGACCGACACCAGGTGTACGCGGTGCGGGATTACGGCCGCGCCCTGGTCGCGCCCGTGCCGCCCCGTGCGCTGCTCCTCACGCGGGGCGACCTCATCACGAACAGCTCACGCTACGTGCTCGCCGTCGACGGTGCACGGCCGGACGTGGCCGCCCTCGATGTCGAGATGCTGACGCGGCGCTGGATGGCGCCGCTGGTCACCCGTCTGTACCCGGACCTTGTTCTTCCAGGTTCTCACTACCACACCACCGACCCCGGCGCCTTCACGCTGCGGCAGTTGGTCGAGGCCAACATCTCCCGCCGGCCGATCGTCGTGTGCGGCGGCCTCAAGGACGGCGACGGCAGCCTGGCCGGGGCGTACGACCTCTGGCCGCTCGGCCTGTGCGACGAAGTGCGCCCGGTCACGGCGCCCTTCGACATGAACGCATGGGCCGCGCGCTCCGCGCAGGCTCTGCCGCCGCGCCCGGATGCCACCCTGCTGGCCCTGCCCGACTGGAGCTGGGAGCGTGTCGTCTGGATCGACCTGTGGGAGGCGCGGCACAAGCGGCCGTACTGGTTCCTGGTGCGGGCCATCGCCCACGGCAGCCACGAGCCGTGGCTCGCCGAAGCGGCAGCCGGTTTCGAGGCGCTGATCGCCGAACATCCCCTGCCGCCAGCGCACTATTACAAGAACCTCGGCATCGCCCACCAGCGCCTGTCGGCTACCCGCCCGGCCAGCCGTGATCGCTGGGTGGCTGCGTGGCGGGAGTACCTGCGACGGGCGCCCGCCGACGATCGCGATCTGCCCGCCATCCGGGCGGCCGTCGACGCTGCGGTGCGCCCCCAATCGCCGTAACGCGTCGCCTGCCGGCTCGGGGCCTTGACAGGCTCCCGCGCCGGCGCGAGGATCTCCCCACTCACCGTTTCGATACCGTCGCGTGCCGCCTCGCGTCGTGGTGCCCCCACCGGTCGATTCGATCGCTGCCAGGGAGGTGCCGCCATGCGTCCGCGTTCCCTCGCCGCCGCCAGTCTGATCATCTCGAGTGCGGCCGTCTTCGGGCAGGGGCTGGCCGGGCCGCGGCCGACGGCCCAGTCGCTGTCTCCCGCCCCTGCGGAAACCCGCGCCCAACTCGTACAGTTGCTGACCGGCCAGGCCGGGGGCCGCCTCGGCACGTCGACCGCCACCTGGCAGGAGGGCGACCTGCACACGATGCTCGTCGGCCAACCGGAAGCCGACGGCGGACGAGGGGCGGTCGAGGTGTACGAGCGCGGGGCCTTCGATCTCCAGTGGACGCACCGCACGACGTTGCACCCGCCAGACGCCCAGCCCGGCGATCACTTCGGGCAGGCCGTTGCCATCACGGCGGACACGATCGTCGTGGGCGCGCCCGGCCGCGATGGCGCAGGAGTCGATCAGGGGGCGATCTACGTGTTCCGCAAGGAGAGCGGGATCTGGATGCCCGGGGACACCCTGACCGCCAGCGGCGGCGCGGCGGGCGATCAGTTCGGGTCCAGCGTGGCCGCCTCCGGCACCCACGTCGTCGCCGGTGCGCCCTTCGACGACCTGCCCGGCGGCCCCGACGGTGGGTCGGTCCACGCCTTCCGGCAGTCAGGTGGCGTCTGGACGGAGCAGATTCTCAACGCCGTGCCGGCGTGGGGCGGGCAACGTTTCGGTTACGCCGTGGCGATGGCCGGCGACACGCTGGCCGCTGGCGTGCCGCGGGCGGACGGCGCCGTCGACTTCCAGGGCCAGGTGTGCCTGTACACCTACAGCGGCGGCTCCTGGCAACCGCTGGCCTCGAATCCCCTCGCCAACGGCAGCCTGCAGGCCTACTTCGGGACGAGCCTGGCCATCAGTCCGGACGGACGCCTCCTGGTCGTCGGCGCGCCCGGCCACGCCTTCGACGGGACCCATCCGAACGCCGGCGCGGCGTACGTGTACGACCTCTTCAGCGGGGCCCCCGTGTTGCAGAGCCTCGTCTCACTCGAGTCGCCGGTGAACGGCCAGCGTCTGGGCACGAGCGTGGCGGTCAACGACTGGACGATCGTGGCTGGTGGTCCCGGGGAACAGCAGGTGCCGGGCCTGGCCGCGGTGTTCGCGTACGACACCGGGTCGTGGTACCGCACCGACGTGATTCCGAATCCGGGGTCGTCCGAGAGCGCGTCCATGTTCGGATCGAGCGTGAGCAAGTCGGGGACGCAGACACTGGTAGGCGCGCCCGTCGAGACCGTCGACGACACGTGGGGCTCCGGGACTGTCGCCGTATTCGAGAACGGCCCGCACGTCTGGCGCATCTCGCCCACGTCCGGCCCGGCAGCGGGCGGCACGGCCGTGACGTTCTACGGCATGGACTTCAGCCAGGTGCCCACGGCGGTGACCTTCGGCACCGAAACGTCTCCGTCGGTGCAGGTCATCAACGGGCGGACGCTGGTGGCCGAAGCTCCCCAGCACGTGCCAGGCACCGTCGACGTGACGGTTGAGCACGAAGACCGTCCGCCGTTCACGCTGCCCGGAGCCTACACCTACCTGCCTGCACAGAACATCGTGTCGGTCATGCCGAACGTCGGCCCACGGGCCGGCGGCTACGACGTCGAGATCCGGTTGCGGATTGCCAACGAGACCACCGAGGCGTACTTCGGCCAGGCGCAGGCGCTCATCCAGGTGCTGCTCGAGGAGGCCATTCGCGTGAAGGCCCCGATCTTCGAGGACACCCAGCGGCCGAGGCCCGGGGCCGCCGCGTCTCCGATCGACATCCGCGTCGTGACCGACGGGGCGGAATCCGTGCTGGAGGATGCCTACACGTACGCGGACATCGATCTGCTCGTGACGGCGCTCACCGGCCCGGCGGCGGTCGGGCCCGGCGAGGCCCTGACCGTCACCGACAAGACCAAGAACCTCGGGCCCGATAGCAGCCCGCCGTCGGTGACGGAACTCTACCTGTCTCAGGATGCTGCGCTCGACGCCGGCGATGTGCGCCTTGGCGCGCGGGACGTGCCCGCACTGGCGCCCCGGAAACTGGACGCAGGTGCGACCGTCCTGAACATCCCGGCCAACCAGCCTGCGGGTCCCTACTGGCTGATTGCGCGGGCCGACGGCCCGGGTGCGGCCGTGGAAGCCCGGGAGACGAACAACGTCCGCGTCAAGCCGCTGCGGGTGGGTGCGGATCTCACGATCCGGACCCTGTCGGCGCCCGCGTCGGTGACCAGGGGCGTGGCCTTCACGGTGACCGCGGTGACGAAGAACGCCGGGCCCGGCGGCGCGCTGGGCACGACCTCGCGGCTGCTCCTGTCGGCCGACGCCGTGGCGGATGTTGACGACCTGGTGCTCGTGGAGTGGCCGCTCGGCCCGCTGGGCGCCCGTGCCAGCGACCGGCACGTGCTGCCTGTGACGCTCGCGCCGGAACACCCGGCCGGGACGTTCTACCTGATCGCCGTGGCGGACGTGGGTGGCGCCGTGCCCGAGTCCAACGAAGCCAACAACGGGCGCGCGAAACGTCTGGTGGTGAAGTAGCGCCCGCGTTCGAGCACCAGTGCGGTCAACGCGTCGCCGACTCGCCTGATGACCGGCGACCAGTCGCCGCGTGTGTCCTGGCGGAACAGCCTGGCCGACGGGTACCACGGCGTGTCGTCGCGATCCAGCAGCCAGCGCCAGTCTCCCGGCGTCGACACGAGGATCCAGACGGGCCGGCCCAGGGCGCCGGCCAGGTGCCCGGCAGACGTGTCGACCGTGATCACGAGATCGAGGCCGGCCATCAGGGCGGCCGTATCGGCAAAGTCGCGATGGCGGTCCGACAGGTCGACCAGCACCCCGCCCCAGGGGGCGGCGCGCGTTTCGTCCGGCGCCGGGCCGAACTGCAGGCTGTACCACCGGATGCCCGGTATCTGCGCCAGGGGCGCGAACCGTCCGAGCGGCATCGATCGGCGATCGTCGCGTTTGTGGCCGGGATTGCCCGCCCAGACGATGCCGACGCGCAGCGCGGCGTCCTCCTCGTCCACGGCTGCGAGCGGGGCTGGCTCGGCCGTCAGGTAGGGCACGCCGGCCGGAATGGTGTCGAGGGTGGTTCCGAAGGCGAGCGGCAGGCTCATGAGCGGGCACTGCCACGCGACGGGCGGGAGCGCCTCTCCCTTCATCACGACCTGGCTGACACCCGGCAGGCTCCGCATGAGCCGCACCAGCGGTTTCGGCACCTCCAGGATCACCTCGCCTCCCCGTGCCGCGACCAGCGGGGCGTAGCGCGCGAACTGGATGGCGTCACCCAGCCCCTGCTCGGCGTGGAGCAGGATGCGGGTGCCCCTCAGCGGTTCACCGCGCCACAGGGGCTGGGTGAATCCCCGCGGCGCGTCGGCGAAGTCCTTCCACCGCCAGCGCCACTCGTATTCACGCCAGCCTTCCGCGAAGGCGCCCTGGCGCAGCAGTTCGACAGCGAGTCCGAACCGGGCGCCCGCGTGGGAGGGGTCCACCTCGATGGCGCGGCGGTAGGCCGTGAACATCGGCTCCCATGCCCCTCGTTCAGCGTGCCTCGTCGCGAGGGCCACGTGGCCGAGCGTGACGCAGGCGCGTGCGGACGGGTGGCCCGGCGCCAGGGCCAGCGCCCGTTCGAAGGCCGCGAGGCCGGCCTCGGGGTCGGCGCCGAAGAGCCGGTTGCCCTGCTGCAGGAGCGCCAGCACGTCGGGCGGCGCGGTCATGCGGCCCCCGCCTGCGCCAGCACGAGCGCCTTCAGCGCGCGGGCGTGGTCTCCCCATGTGCGGCCGTTCGCGCGCAGCCATGCCGAGCCGCGCCCGCCGATGGCCCGGCCACGGTCCCGGTTCGCATGGACGAACTCGAGCGCCTCGACGATCTCGTCGATGTCGCTCTCGCCCCAGCCGTCGGTGCCGCCGGTGCCCGCAGGCGGGGAGACGGGCCGCTGGGTCCGCAGCGGCAGGCACCATCCGTCACCGGCGCGGTCGTCGGCCAACGCCGGGCTCAGCAGATCGCGCGTGCCCGTGTTGTCCGACACGATGACCGGGACGCCGCAGGCCATCGCTTCCTTCGCCGGCAGGTTCGTGCAGGCTTCGGCCCGCGACGGCTGCAGGCTGACGTCCATCTCGCGCAGCACCTGGGGCATCAACTGGTTCGGGATCGGCCCGATGTCGATCACCTGCGACGGGGGAATCCCGTTGGCGACGGCCCACTGCACCGCGTCGACGCGGCCCTGGTCATCGAGCGTCACGGGGTGTGCGAGCCGGCCCGAGAATCCCGCCGAGAGCTTCGGCCACGGCGAGTGCCACGAGGTGACGAGCACGGCGTCCGGATGGCGCGCGGCAAACGCCCGGAACGCGAGCACCACGAGATCCTGTGCCTTGCGGTACTCGATCTTGCCACCGGAGAAGACGTAGAAGCGCGAGGGATCGAGCAGGCCGGATCGGGGCCCCGGGCAGAACAGCGAGGCGTCGATGCCCTCATGAATCAGGTGAACGGGCCTTGTCGCGTGGGCGCTCACGAGGTCGCGCGCCCAGGTGGATGCGACCAGCAGCGTGTCGTACGGGCGCATGCGCGCCTCGAATCCCCGGAACCGGGTGTCCTCGAAAATCAGGCGCCCGATGTTGGCCGAGCCCCGGAACCGGGTGGGCGCGAAGCCGTTGCCGAGGCCGTGGATCACCGGGCAGTCGAACTGCAGGACGGCGTCGGCACCGGCGGCCGCGATACGGGCGGCGCAGGCGTTGGTCTCGGCGACCGCCGGCGCGATCGCCGCGCGGCGCAGCGGATCCATCCAGCGCAGGTCATCCTGAGCGATGGGCACGACCATGAGCGGCGTCACGTTCGGATCCACGGCCCAGTGGCAGAAGACGTTCAAGCCGAGGATGCCCCAGCCGAAGGTGGACGCGGCCTGCCAGGTCATGACGACGGATGTCACGAGGCCACCCGCTCTCCGGCCCGGGCCGGGACGCGGCCCGCATCGTTCCGCAGTCGCTGCACGTCGGCCCATTCGAGGCCGACCGGGCGATCCATGCGCAGCCCGGACCCGGCCAGCGGCAGGGCGACGCCCTTGCCGATGACGTGGGTCGAGAGGTGGACGAGGCGCAGCGGATCGTACGGCGGATTGGGATCGACGAGGAGCCTTCGGGCCGGGTCCCACGCCGGCACGGCCAGGCAGACCAGCCAGTTGTAGGTGGCCGGGAACCGGCGCACGGGGAGCCGCTGGGCCTGCAGGGTGACGTTGAAGGCGGCCTGTTCCACGATCCGGCTCTCGTCGTCGATGACCGGCAGGCGATCGAGGCCGTCCTGCAGGTGTCGGCGCCAGCCGGCCCAGAGCGGCGAGTCGGTCCGGGCTGCCCAGAAGCCGCTGTTGATCACCGGGGCGCCCCGCATGAGGCGGGCCACGTCGCTGCCGAAGCAGCGGTGGTACATGCGGGCCTCCGCGTCCCAGACACGGAAGCCTTCGACGAACTTGAAGTACCCCCGATCCACCTCCGGCACGGCCGCCATGCCGGTTCCCGACGCCTCGTGGACGAGTTCCGCCACGGCCGACGCGTCCTGGAACCACGCATCCGCGTCGACCCAGACGAGGATGTCGGCGCCAGAGACGACCTCGTTCAAGTACGGGCGCGCGAGCATCGCGCCGAAGCCGGGGAACGCGGCCTCCACCTGCGCCCGGGCCGGATAGGCGTGGGGGTAGGTGAACCGTTCGAGGGTCACGCCGCGGGCGCCGAGCCAGTCGCGCTGCACCGGGTCGAGACCGAGATCCAGGACGACGGGGGCCGCCTCGACCGCCGCAAGCGAGCCAAGCAGGCCCTGCAGGCACCCGAAGTACTTCGCGTCGGCGGCGGTGACCACCCGGTACGTCATGGCGATGTTCGATCCCTGGCGGCATGTCCGGCCGGCTGGTGTCGGATGACCGACACACCCTCCGTGGACAGGCGCCCTGGCTTGACGGCCTGTGCGTGCGATTCGAAGCCGCCCGCGTCCGCGCGGGCGCGCTGCCATGGTGGGTCTGCACAAAGAGTTCCATATCCGGCGTCGCTCCCGGCGCGGCCGCGGCGGATGGCGTGGCGTTCACTTTGCAGCGTGAACCCGCATCCGGCTGTCCGCCGCCTGCCGCCGGCGGGCCTGGCAGACGGAAGTTCTTGTTCTTGCAGCCACTTGCGCACATGTGCGCGGCTGGCGGGCCTGTATCCGGTGTGGCCGGGTGTCGGGGCGCCGGTCGGCTCGTGCGTCAACCAGGAGACGACGTGATCGGTCGGAAGGACAAGCACGCGGTGGATGTCCGTCTCGATCCCGGTCCCGGCGGGCCGACGTTGTCGATCCGGACACCGGACGGCCGGTGGCTCCAGTACCACAGCCGCCGCGACCCCGTTGCCGAGGCCGACCGCCTGGTCGCACCTGCGTTCGCGTCCGGGACACCCCCGGTGGTGGTGCTGGTGGGCTCCGGGCTGGGCTACCTGATCGACGCCGTGGAGCGCCGATCGCCAGACACCAGGATCATCACGCTCGAGCCCTGGCCTGTCACGATTCCGATGCTGCATCAGCGGCGGGACTGGACCGCCGCGATCGACGGCGGGCGCCTGCTGATCCTCGAGGGGCCCGAGTATGGCGGCCGCGTGGCGGCCGCCACGCGGCTGGGAGACCACGATGCCCCGGTGATCGTTCACCCGATCGTCGAGCGCGAGTTCGCCGGCGAAGCGGCCCGCGCCCGCGCCGTGGTGTCGCAGTTGATCGATGGCGCCAGGGCCAACGCGGAAGCCAGGCGGGCCTTCGCCGGACGATACCTCCGCAACGTGCTCATCAACACCCCCGTCATCGTCAGGGAGGCCGACGCGGGGTGCCTGGCCGGTCTCGCGCACGGCCTGCCGGCCGTGGTGGTGGCCGCAGGTCCGTCGCTCGACGACAACCTGCCGGCGCTGCAGCGCTACCACGGACGGGCGCTGATCATCGCCGTCGACACGGCCCTGCGCCCGCTCGTGGCGGCCGGCATCCGGCCCCACCTCGTTGTCGGCGTCGACCCGAGCGAGATCAATGCCCGGCATCTCACCGATCTGCCCGACGTCTCCGACGTGCACCTCGTTGCCGAAGGCAGCCTCAATCCGCGGGTGTTCCCCGCGTTTGCCGGCCGCACGTTTACCTTCAAGGTGAGCCATCACCACCCCTGGCCATGGCTGGCGGCGTACGGGGCCGGCCGCGCGACGCTGAAGGCCTGGGGGTCTGTGCTCACCACGGCGTTCGACGTCGCCTGCCTGACCGGTGCCGATCCCATCGTGTTTGCCGGCGCCGACCTCGCGTACACGAAGGGGCTGTTGTACTGCCGGAACACCGCCTACGAGCCAGAGTGGGCGCACCTTGACACCGACGACGCCCGCGCGCGCGAGTTCGCGCCACTGATGACGGGCCCCGGCCGGTTCGTCACCACCGACGTGACCGGCGGCCACGTGACCACGGCCGGGCACTTCGTGCAGTTCCGCGACTGGATCGCGGCGCGCGCGGCCGAGGTGCCGGGCCGGCGGGTGGTGAACGGCACGGGGGCGGGCATCCTCGAAGGTCGAGCCATCGACCAGGCGGATCTGGCGGAGGTGCCGCTGGCCGATGGTGTGGACGCAGGCGCCGTCCTCCGCGATCGCGTGGCTGCCCGATGGGCGGCGTCGGTCACGGAGTCGCCCGCCGACGGTCTGCGTCTGGCCGGGGCCGCAGACGACGTCGCGCACGGCGCATCGCCACTGGATCAGTGGGTGGCGTTCGCGGCCGAGCCGTCGTCCGCCGCCTGGATTCGCCCGTGCCTCGAGCATGCGGCGCGTACGCTTGAGGGGCGGCCGCATCGGCGCGAACGGCTGCGGCGCTGGGCCGATCTCCGCGCCGAATCCCGGGTCCTGGTCGCCGGCGGCGGTGGCCCGGCGCGCGACCTCCGCCGCAGGCTTGCCGGCGCGCGGCGCGATGTGGTGATGCTCGGCTTTCTCGCCGATGGCGGGCCCGGCTCCCTCGACGGGTTCCCCGTCCTCCCCGGGTCACGCACGCTCGAATCGGACTACGACACCGTGCTCGCGCCGGAGTCGGCACCTCCGGACGACAACGGTCCATGCATGCCGCCGCCGGACGTTCCGGTCACGGTGTGCGACCCGGCCCTCTGGCGCCGCCGCATCGGCGAGTACTCGCGGCTCGAGACCGTCGTCGGCGATCTGTTCGGCGAACGCCCCGTGCTCATCGCCGGTCCGGGTGCGGCGCTGACCGACGAGGTGAGCCGGCGTTATGCGGTGGTGGCCGTCAGCGAGGTCGGTCGCGGCGTGCCCCGCGCCGACGTCGTGGTGCTGCTCAACCTGCAGAAACTGCTCTCGCTGGTCTTCGATGCGGAGGGCCTCGGGCGCTGGGGTCGCGTGCTCGTGCCGGATGGCCTCATGAAGCGGTTTCCCGATCCGCATCCGGCCGGCCGGCCCTTCGGTCCGGACGCCTGCGCCGGTCTGGTCCCGGAATACCGGGACGCCTGGGGCTGGGACCGGCTGGTGCCATTCGAGCAGGTGGATCGCCTGGTGGACTTCGGCTGGATCGCCGAGCGGCTGGTGTGCGGCCGTCTCGAGAACGTGTACGCCGATCCGTCCGCGCACCCCGAATGGACCCGCCACGATCCGGGGTTGCAGGCGTTCGATCCGGCCGCCATGAGTCCCGGCCTGGTCAAGTCGGCCTGCAATCCCACCCACCTCGGGATCTGCCTGGCGTACCACGCGGGCATCCGGCACGTCCACACGGCCGCCGTCGACGAGACCAGGGTCGACGCCGTACTGGCGCGCCTGGGGATGACCCGCACACGCCTGGATGAAGACCACCCGGCCTGAACGTTCCCCGGCCTGCGGGGCGCTTCAGTACCCGTGCTCCTTGTAGAACTCCGGGTACTGCGCGCGCATCTCGTCGATCGTCACGTCGATGACCGGGGCCTTGTCGTATCGTGCGCCATGGCCCTCGAAGAACAGGCTCACCGGATCCCATCGGTCGTGCCGGTACGGCCGGACGGCCGTGCGCCTCGCCTCAATCTCCGCCAGGACCGCCCGCAGTTCGTCGTCTCCGAGATCGAGGCCCAGCACCCTCGCCACGCGCGCCAGTTCGGCGTGCTGGTCCTCCAGCACAGATTCGTAGTGCAGGTCGTAGTGGCCGTGTGGCTTCCACCGCAAGTGGCGGCCGATCAGCGCGTGGGCGTCTTCCGGGTAGTTCGGGAAGCGGAGGATCCACGATCGGAGCGCAGCCAACGGCTCGCGATGCGAGGTGAGGATCACGTCTCCAAGGCGCCGGTACAGGGAGAAGTAGTTGTGCGTCTTGATGACGTAGTTCGTGTCGGCGGTATCGAAGGTCTCGAGCAGCAGCGGCCCGACCTCGTCTCCCAGTTTCGTGAGCACGGGTCTGGGCATCTCGGGATCCGGCAGCCGCCCTGGCGTCTCGTCCAGGGCGAAGACGGTTCGTCCGGGATAGTACTTCGACACGAGCAGGCTCACCGCGTTGTAGAGCCAGGTGCTGGCCGCCCGCTGCATGCCCGCTACGACGATGACGCGCCCGCGCCGCGGCGTCGGCCGATCCGGGCCGGCCACGGGCCGGCCCAGGTCCGGCGGGGCGGTGACTTCCCGGCGTTCCCAGTCGGGCAGGACGAGGCTCCCGATGCTGCGGGGCACCGGATGGTCCGTGGCCCACGCCCGGTCGGGCGGGGCGACATGCTGCGGGTGACGCCGCGAGTAGTGGCGCGGGTCGGCGACGGGCTCGCCGTCCACCGGCACCAGCCACTGCGGCTGGTCCGCCCCGACCGGCGGGCCGTCGCAGATGGCGGCCAGGGCACACGCCCGGCAGGGGCCGTCGGACGCGAGGTGTGCCGGAGACGCGACGCCCGCGAGACGTTCACGGACAGCGTAGTCGGCGGCGGCGAACCCGGTGACGTCCGGGCACGCCGGCGAGGCGGCGGGCCGCTCGTAGCGATAGGCCCGGGCGGCAGTCCCGAAACAGTGGATGGCACGGTCCAGCAGGCCCATGCGCTCGAGCCGTTCGGCGATGGCCAGCCGGGAGGACTCCGACGTGATCAGCACCGCGTCGGCCGGGTGGGAGGTGATCCAGTCGGCCGGGCGCCAGGGGTAGCCGTGCAACGTGTCGCTCGTGCACATGCCCGGCGACGAGAGGAAACCGGCCACGATCACGCGGCGCGACAGCCACGGGTGCTCGTGGATGGCCTGGACGACCTCGAGGCCGACCGACGTGCTGCCGTACAGCCACACGACAAAGTGACGGACGCCGGAGGCGGGCACGCGGACGCTGAGGGCGCAGATGGCCCGGTGGGCGGCGGTATCGGGCGGGCTCAGCGATGCGCCCGTGGCCGCCCTCGCGAGCCTGACCTGATCGGCCAGATCGGCTGGCGGATCGAACGCCGGAGCGACGTCACGCTGCCGCGGGGCCAGTGACCACGCTGCGCCTGACACCTCGGGCACCTGCAGGTCGTACGCCTCCTGCCGGCGGTTCCTGACATGCGGGCGATGGGCGTCGTCGAAGACACAGAACGGCAGGCCACGGACCGTCGTTTCGATGCCCACGGCCTCGAGCCGGTCGATGGCCCGGCTGACCGCGGCGGCCAGTTGGGCGGCGGCGCCGCCGCCGGCAACTGGCGCGGCCGCATGAAACGTGACCGCGCACGCGCCATCGGCAATGGCCAGGTCGGCCGCGCATGCCGGCCAGTCGTTATCGCCGTCCCTCAGGCGGACGTCGAGCCTGGCCGGCACGCCCGCCTCGCGCAGGTGACCGAGCGCCGCCGACACGTCCCCACGGCGATCCGCCCCGGTGAGGGACAAGCGGACGTCGTACGTCAGGCCCTCGGCGATGCGCCGGCAGGCCTCCGGGGTCAGCGTCGCCGCGTCGTCAATGACCAGCGTGGGCGCCAGGCCGATGTCGTGGCAGTACCCCGTGATCCGGTCACGTTCCGGGTGATCGATCACCTGGACGCCCTGCACGTCGACGGCGGCATGGTCGAACACGTCGACGAGTTGCCGTGCGAGGGCCATGACCTTGTCCGCGGGGACCCACCCGGCTCCGCCCGGTTCGCCCAGCCACAACACGCCACGCCGGCTGAGCGCCGTCACGGGAACCCGCGTCCCGCCCCGGCGGCGATCGGGGCCGGCGGATGCGGCGTCGATACGCAGCGCACGCCTGGTGTCGGCCGCCATGACCGTCACGTCGTGGGCCTGCTCCCAGAGCCGGCGGTTCCGGCGCCCGATCTCCGCGAGCACGCCCGGATCGGTGGCCAGGATGCCCTGCAACTGCTTCTTGATGGCCGCGCGCGAGAAGTTGCCGTCCATCGGAATCGAGAATCCGCACCCGTGCTCCTGCACGTACTCGTGCAGGTGCCAGTCGGAGTGGCCCATCGAGATGACGGGCTTGCCCATGCACAGGTATTCGGAGAGCTTCGTCGAGAGCGAGTGCCTGAAGAGCGAGATGTGCTGATCGCGATAGGTGACCGTCGTGGCCAGGAAGTCCGATCGGCGGTAGATGTCGGTGAGCTGCTCGCGCCCGACCTGCCCCTTGTAGAACACGGCGTGGGGTACCGCGATCGCGTTGGCTTCCGGCGCGAACTCCCACGGCGTGTAGATGTGCAGGTGGACCCGCGTGCCCTCCGCGTTCAGTTCGGTGACCGCGCTGGCGAGCACCTTCAGGGTCTCGCCCTGCAGCGTGCGGTTCATCGCGCCGGCGTACGTGATGATCGGAATGCGGTTCGGCGCGGTGCGCTCCGGCGCCCGGGCGAACGCCATCAGGTCGGAGCAGCAGTTGTTGGCGGGCACGTGGCGGTACCCGGACCGTTCGGTGCAGCGCGCCGCGAGGCGCGGCGAGTTGGTGGTGCTGACCAGGGACCGGGCCGCGGCCCGCCGCATCTGCTCCAGGATCCGGCGGTGCCAGAGGCGGCCGAGGCGGCCGGCCGCCTCGCGCTCCACCTGCATCCAGTCGTCCATGTGCAGCAGGACCATGGGCAGGTCGTAATGCTCGGCGGCCATCACCGCGAGGCGCAGGTAGCGGTACGACAGCCCCGAAAAGTACACGACGTCCGGGGTGAAACCGCGCCGCTCGATCTGCTGGCGGACGAAGGCGAAGTCCTGGGCGATGCACGACTCGGCGAACAGACCCTTCAGCAGACCCTTCGTCAGGCCGCCGGTCAGCCGGTTCACGGCGGCGTGGGGCGCGGGCGTGCGCCACGGGCCGAGGTACACGAACCGGTCGGCGTACTCGGGCGCCGGTGTGATGTTGCGGTAGTCGAAGAAGCCGAGCAGCCGGTCTGGCGGGAGGCCCTTCAGCACCGCATAGACCACGATGCCGCCGCCCTGGATGGCGCTGATGGCGTTCTCGGCGAAATACAGCACGCGTCGCGGCTCCGCCACGAGACTCTCCTCCTGCCGCCATCCTGGCGGCGATCGTTCCTCCGTCAGGCCGGCTCAGCGCCCGGCGTGACGGCGCTCTTCACTTCAGGCGACGGCTTCGGCCGGCTCCCGGTCGTTCACGATGGGGTACCCGGCCGGCAGGGCCCAGTCGAACTCCTGCGCCTCCACCACCTTCATCTGCTCGCACGAGTAGTGGGTCGGGTCGAAGACGGCGGCCGGCAGGTGCTGGCTGACGGCCTCGCCGAAGCCCAGGAACTCGGCGTAGTCGCGGTGGAACCCGTCGCAGATGCCCATCAGCGAGCACGCGCTGCAGGCCTGCTCCTTCGCGTACGGGTGCATGACCTTCGGCATCAGGATCCGGAATTCCTTGTACGCGAGTTCGAGCGGGCTGGCGCCGGCCACCGGCCCGAGTTCGGGCAGGTACGACACGTACTCGTAGCCCGAGTCCGCGGCCATGCGCTGGAGGGGGTTGGGGCATCCGTCCCCGCCGGCCGGGACCATCGCCGGCGCAAACACCTCGATGGTGTCTTCGCCGAAGCCGGCAGCCGCGAGCAGGGCCGAAATGGCCGCGCGCGAACTCTGCGAGGTGTTGATCACGAGATCCGGCGGATGGGCGGCGAGCCACTCGGGCGTTTCCCACGGCAGGCCGTGCAGGTGCGACGCGGTGCGGTACTGCGCCGAGGAGATGAACGCGACGAAGCGCAGCCGTCCCGCCAGCGCCGGCGACGCGGCGGCCGCCTGCATCACGGCCACGCCGATCGGCGCGCTGCCGAAGAGCGCGGCCGTCAGGCTCCCGGCCGCGCCGCGGACCCGGTCTTCGAGCGCCGCCAGCGCGCCGCGCACCGAGGCGCCCCAGCGCTGCGCGGCCGGCAGGCACGCCAACTCGGTCCCGAATGCGCGCGTCCGTACGGCCTCGACATGGCGGAAGAAGTTCACGGGTTCGTCCAGGGGACCCGTCGCCTGGCGCTGGGCCGGCGCGCCCGTCCAGGATTCGCCCGCGCTCTCCCACTCGTGCAGGTCGTAGATGATCTGCTGGAAGTTCTGCACGTACTTGCGGTACCGCTCCGGAAAGAGACAGAAGGGCAGGTACCGGACGTTGGCCTCGACCTCGTGCGCCTCCAGGTAGTCGAGCACCGGCAACAGGTGATCGACGGCGTCCGAGTAGCGGGGTACGTTCTCGAGGCTGCGCTTGTTGCCCTGGCTCTGATCGACAAAGGGGTTGAAGGCGATGAAGTTCACGGCCCGCGCGCCCCGGTCGACGGCCAGGCGCGCCACATCCATGAGATCCGGCAGGGCCTCCTGGCACAGCACGGTGTTGAAACGGAACGGTACGCCGAGGTCGGCCAGGTTGGCGATGGCGCGCTGCATCCGGTCAGCCGCGCCCGGGACGCGCACCACCTTGTCGTAGCGCGCGCCGAGGCCGTGCACGCTCAGCAGGAAGTCGTAGACGCCGGCGTCCTGCAACTGGCGGCACTTGTCCCGGCTGGCCAGCGCGAAACCGTTGGAGATGAGCGTGGGCTTCAGCCCGATCGCGTTGCAGTACTCGAGCAGGGGCACGATGTGCCGGTAGATGGTCGGCTCGCCGCCCTGGATGTCGACGGCGTTGTTGCCGTACACGTCCACGAGCGTCCGGCACATCGCCTGGATCTTCTCGAGCGGCATGAACGCATGTTCCGGGTGGTGGCTGTCGGCGATCTTGTCGAGGAAGTAGCAGAAGTGGCACCGCAGGTTGCACGTCTGCCCGATCCAGAGCACGCCGCGGCGGCAGAGCGCCCGATGGTTGGTCAGGACGTACCCGTCCTTGTGGATGACGCGAATCGCGTGGGGTGCTGCGCTCGGCACGATGGTTCCTCCTGCTGATCCGGACCGTGTTCCACCGGTCCGCTCTCCGGCCGCGGTCACGGCGTGAACACGACCGGGTAATGCCGTTCCACTTCCTCGAAATATCCAACCAGATCCGACAGGGGCGCGAACCGGCGCGTCGGCGCCACGTCATCCACCCTGAAGACCTCAAAGGGACCCAGCGCGCGCACGCGCGGCACGATGGCGTCGAACGCGCACGAAAAGACGACGACTGCGGTGTCGGCGGCGTCGCAGATCCGCAGCGCCTCCGGATCCGACACGGGGTAGCCCGCCACGGTCGATCCCCACCGCGCGGCGTCGCCGTCGACGAGCAGGTCCAGCCGCCGCCCGATGGTCCGGTGCGCGGCGTGGAAGAGCGATCCCGTGCCCCATCCGGCCACCCGGTCGAACCGGTCCAGCGGGCGCGCCCCGGCGGCGGCCCGTGCGTTGGCGCGGATCCAGGACTGCACCTCGCAGTTGGGCCAGTTGTAGACCGTGTCGGACAGGAAGAAGAGCACCGCCGCGATGTCGGCGCGATCCGTCATCGGGAGGGCCGCCACGCGCTGCTCGACGGCCCGCCAGAAGTCGGCGAGGCCGGCGCAGCCCGCCGTGTCGGCCTCGTCGAGGCGGTGGGCCGAGCCGAGCCCGGGGATGGCGTTGAACCGCGTGCGGACCCGCGCGTAGTACGCCTCGCGTGAGGCGCCCAGGACGGGCTTGAAGCGCGCCGGTTCGCGACGCGCGGCCTCGGCCTGCTCCGGGCGTACGTGCAGGCGGCCGTGGGCCACGGCCCCCGTCGGCAGCAGGTCGTGCCGGCGCGTCAGCGCCATGGGGTGCGGCGTGGCCGACTCGACCGTCAGCGTCCGGCTCACCCGGTGCGGGATCCCCCGCCGCTGGCATTCGAGGCCGAACGAGACGTCTTCCCACTCACAGTGGAACAAGGACTCGTCCTGGCCCACCATCGTCCACACGGTGCGGGTCGAAACGTAGAGGCCGCCGCAGCAGAAGGCCGTCTCCGCGAAGTCGTCGAGGGGCGAGTAGAGGATGCGTTCCCCGGCGTACACGCCGCTCGCCAGCGCCTCACGCAGCCCCCGCCGCTGGTGCAGCACCTGGTACTCGGCGTACCGCTGCGGGAACCGCCGGTCGAGATCGGCATAGAAGACCTGGGGAAAGGTGCACACCCCGATCGCGCGGCCGATACCGCGCAGCGCCGCCGCCCAGCCTGGCGTCACGACGTACCGGTCGTGCAGCAGGCACAGGCGCTCGTGGCGGGCCGCCGCGGCGATGAGGTTCTTCTTGCGGGTGATCCAGCCGCGGGGCTCGGGCTGCTCGAGGTCGATCTGCCGCACGCGCGGATCGTCCGGCACGCCATCCGGCCGCGGGCCGCAGAAGATCACTTCGACGTCCGGCAGATCGAGGGCGAGCAGGGCGCCGGCCATCTGCGCCGCCCGGTGGGACGGTCCCGCCGTCAGGATGCCGAAGGTCCAGCCGTCCGCGGCGGCCGCGGCGGCCACGGGCGCCGGCCCGGTCTTGCGGAACACCTGGTGCCGGTACGGCCCCTGTACCGCATCCTCGACCTGGCGCAGGCAGGACCGGAAATACTCGCGCTGCGGGAAGTCGTCATCACAGAGCGGCGTGCCGCGGGTCCATTCCGCCCGGTCGAGGTCGATCCAGATGCCGCCCGGCGCCAGGGCGTGCAGCACCTCCCAGAAGAGGAGCGGCGCGAAGCGCGACGAGCGCAGTCCCGTGGTGACCACGGCCGGCTGGCACTCGACGCCGAGGACCGGATCGAGCCTGAAGCCGCCGTCCACGCCGGCCTCCACGTCCAGCCGTGGCGCGCCGATGCCCGCGGTGGCCGGCGCCGGGCCGTAGCCGCAGTGCACCCAGCCGGTCCGGTCCAGCACGTGGCGATGCTCCGCCAACGCGCGGGCCAGCCACCGCGCCGGGGGCGCGAACGGCTGTCGGGCGAAGCGGAGCGCCTCGTGCAGGGCCATGAGTCAGCAGGCCTCCCGGGTGCGCAGGTCGAGTTGATCGAGTTCCACCAGGTCGCTCACCCGCACGAGGGCCGCTCCGGCGGGGACGACGCGCCGGAGCGCCGCGAGCACCTCATCGTCGGATCGCACGGCGCGGTGGTGGAGCGCGGTCACGACGTTGGTCGATTCGAAGAGGACGAGCGACCCGCGAACGGCCTCCGGGATGAGCCCGTCGAGCCCGGTGTCGACCGGCACGTACGTGCCGGCATCGCGCCACCCCGAACCTGCGGGGCAGCGGATGGGCCACGGCTCATCGGCGGGCCCGCGCTGTACGCCGTACACGCCCAGGCCCGCTGCCCACGCGCCCGCCACCAGCGACGCGTCGGGCAGCGTGTCGGCGAGCAGGTAGAGCGGCAACTGGTGCCGGTTCACGGCCGGGTCGCAGAGCACGTCCAGGACCTGGCCGAGCACGGGAGTGCCCGGGCCGATGCGGACCAGGCTCGGCACGCCGCGACGGTACGCCCGCCGCAGGGCGCCGAGGGTGTCGGGGCCGTCGAACTTGTCCCACAAGCCGCGCCAGGCGACGGCCGGGAGCGCCAGGGCATCTGGCCGGCACGCGTCCCGCGGCGTGGAACCCCGGTGGAGAGCCGTTGCAAACAACACCGCGCCCATCAGTGGATCCTCCCCGTAAGGGTCCGCAGCGACGTGCGGTCCGGGTCGCAGTCGTCGTCCACGCCCGGCAGGGGACCGGCCTCGAGCTGGTCCCAGAAGGCGGGTGTGACGAGTTGGCGGGGGCCGGTGCGGAGGCTCAGGTCGGGAATCGCCAGGTTCTTCAGCCAGATCAGGTCGAACCAGTCGTGGCCGACCACGGCGAAGTGATCGCGGTAGAACGCCCAACTGTCGGCCAGCGTGCCGTCGACGGGCCGGCCGATGGTCCGGTTGAACTGCAGACCGAAGTACGACTCGGCCGGATGGCCGTCGAGACAGACGTCGGTGAGGGGACGATCGGCGCGGTCGGGAGACAGCAGCGCCCCTTCGCGCTCGTCGAGGGCGGCCGACCAGTACTGCTCCAGGTCGCCGGCGTGGCCCAGCATCACCAGGTCGGACGGGTGGTAGAGCAGGAAGCGGCGCGTATAGGCGCTGGGGACGATCAGGCGATCCTGGAGCCCCCGGCAGCGGGCCGCCCTCGCGTCGAAGCGTGCCAGATGCCGGCGGGCGCGATCGAACACCCCGGGGTCCAGCACGGCGAGATCGGTGCGTGTCTTGAGCACCAGGCAAGCGCCGCGTTCGACGGCCCTGCGGATGCCGGCGCGCGTGGACACGATCTGCCGGTTGCGGTTCTGGATGCCGTCGCGATCCGGCGGCGTACTGAGCACCACCTCGTCCACCGCCGGTCGCACCGCGTCGAGCAACCCGGGATCCGTGCCGGCCCAGGTGGACAGCACGATCGTGTCGTGCGGGTGCAGGGCCGACAGCGCCCGCAGGACGCGGGGCGTCTCATCGGCGAAAACCGGGCCCTGGACGACGATCGCGTCGGTTGACGAGGGCGCGCGGGTGGCCGATCGGGCGGCCAGGGCATCGAGGCCGGCCAGTTGCGCCCGCACGGACGCGTCGGCGAACACGGCGCTGGCGGGCAGGGCCGGCGCGCCGCACAGCGCGGCCACCTGGTCCCGGATCTCCGGCCAGGCCGACGAATAGACGACCACGACCGTCGTACCCCGCGGCTCGGCGGCGAGCCGCTCCGGCGGCGCGATCTCGATGCCGCGGCAGCGCCGGCCCCAGCGCGACCGGTCGTTGTCGACCACATAGTCGAGCCGGACGGGATACAGGCTGTGGAAGTAGTCGAACACGCTCCCCGTTCCCCAGCCCACGAGGGTCGTGGACCGCGCCGACACCAGCCGCGAGACGGCGTCGAGCGCCTCACGATCGATGCGTCCGGAACCCGGGGCAGGCGACGCGTGCATCACGCCTCAGGCCACCGCCCGCAGCGACACGGGGTTGGAGAGGAACAACTGGAGATCGGACGGGATCCCGAGGCCGTGCATGCCGGCGCCCTCGCGGCCCACGTTGAAGACGGCGATGCGTGCGCCCTCACCGATCAGTTCGTTGTACACGGGCGCCACGTAGAACTCGTTGTTCACCCGCAGGTTCTTCGCAATCATCCGATCGGCGGCCCGCACGAAGTCGGCGCCGCGGCGGAAGTTGTAGATGCCCACCGTGGCTTCGCGCGAGATGACCTGCTTCTCGACCACGCGCGTGACACGACCCTCGCCATCGAACCCGACAAACGACCACTTGGGATCGTCAGCCGCCATCGTCATGATCAGGCCGTCGGCCTGCTGCCGGTCCATGGTGGCCAGGTAGTCGTCGATGTCGAGGTCGACCCACTGATCGCTGTTGGCCAGCATCAGGGCGTCGCCGTTGTCGATGAGCGTCCGCGCGAGCAGGACGGTGCAGGCCGCGCCCTCCGTCACGCCGTCGACGGGCACCACGGCGCATCCGGGCGCCACGCGCTCGAGGGTGCGCTGCATGCCGAAACGCTCGAGGTGTTCGCGCAGGGCGACGAAGACGAAACGGTGGGCCTGGCGGGGCCGCACGTTCTGGACGACCACCTCGATCATGGGGCGGCCGTGCACGGGAATCAGGGGCTTGGGCAGATCGTAGCCCGCGGTGGCGAAGCGGCTTCCGCGGCCGGCGATGGGCAGGACGATGTTCAGCATGGTGACCGTTCAGACGGCGGCCGGCAGCGCCGACGCCTCGAATCGCTGCACTTCTTCCGGCGTGCCGAGGCCGTGCATCTGGCCCGCGGAGATCGGGAAGTGGCCGACGCGGCGGCCGGCGAGAATCAGTTCGTTGTAGACCGGCGCCACGTAGAACTCGCCGGACACGGAGGCGTTCTTCAGCAGCATCCGTTCGGCGCCGCGCACGAAGTCGCTGCCGCGGCGGAAGTAGTAGAGACCCGCCGTGGCGTTGCGGCTGATGGGCTGCTTCTCCGCCACCGCCACTACCTGGCCGTCTTCTTCGCGGACGTACGACCAGCGCGGATGGGTGTTCGGGAACGTCATGACGTAGCCGTCCCACTGGCCCACGCGGGCCGCCGCCAGGAACTCGTCCACCGGGACGTCGATGTACTGGTCCGCGTTGGCGATCAGCAGTTCGTCGTCCTGCGGCAGGTACTCCATCCCGAGCAGGACGCTGCACAAGGCGCCGGCCGTCGGCTGGCCCATCGTCACCAGCCGGCAGTCGGGGGCGATCAGACGGAGCACGTCGCCCAGGGCGAAGCCCTGCACGTGCTCCTGCCGGCACACGAAGACGAACTGGTGGGGTTCGCGCGGCGTGAGGTTGCGGACCACGATTTCGACGAGGGGTTGGCCCGCGACTTCCACGAGGGGCTTGGGGAACGTGTAGCCGCGTTCGGCGAACTGGCGGCCTTCGCCGCCCATGGGCACGACAATGTGAATCATGCCGCCACCTTGATCCCTTCCACCGGCGCCGCCAGGCGGGCCCGTTCGATGGCGGCCCGCAGGCGGAAGTAATGCACGTCGCCGAATCCCGGCACCTGGCAGACATGGGCGCCCGACCGGCGGGCCGCTTCCACGCCGTGAGGCGCGTCCTCCACGATGAGCGTCTCGGCGGGCGTGACGCCCATGCGCGCCATGGCCGCCAGGTAGATCTCCGGGTCCGGCTTCGGCCGGCTCACGTCTTCGTTGCTGGTGAGGAACTCGAAGTACTCGTCGAGGCCCGACTGGTGAATCATCAACTGCACGCTGTCGCGCACCGCGTTGGAGCACACCGCCATGCGGTAGCCCTCCTGGCGCAGGCGGCTCAGCATGTACTCCTTCTCGAAGACGGGCCGGCACTGCCGCAGGACTTCTTCGCGGGTGTAGACCTGCTTGAGTCGGTTCACCATGCCGTGAATCGCCGAGGGCAGGCCCTTCTCGACCGTCAGCATCTCCAGCTTCTTGCGGGTTGGGAGGCCGTTGTAGGTGGACAGGTGCTCGTAGCGGGTGATCTCGAAGCCGAACAGCCGGAGCGCCCGGTTGAGCGCGTCGTAGTGCCACTCGGTGGCGTCCACGAGCACGCCGTCGAGGTCGAACAGCACACAGCTGATGTGATTCACGATGGTGCTCCTCAGGCGGTGACACCCGGGCCGGCCGGGTACTTGTCTCCGATCACGCTCGGCATCTTGACGACGACCGTGGCCGCCTCGGTCAGTGCCTCGAAGTCGGTTGGTTCGCCCGGCGCGAGCAGGACGATGTCGCCCGCGGTCAGGGTCTCGCCGTTCATCCGGACCGTGCCGGCGGCAATCAGGGTCAGTTCGGTCGCCACCCGGTGGACGTGGGCGGCCTCGGCCGCGCCAGCCGCATACCGCTTGTACGCGACCTCACAGGCCGACGTCCGGATGCACGACGGCTCGAAATCGCCGACCATCCAGCCGCCAACCATGTCGGTCAACCGACACCGTGTCATCGTCGCGCTCCTCGGCAACCGGGGCGAATGGCCCATTCAGGGCCGGGACCGCGGGCCCGTGCCGGGTCCCAGGGGGCTGGCTGCAAATCCGGATCCAGCCGCATAAACCAATCCCGGATTGATTGATGCGCCCCGGTGAATAAATCAATCCGGGATTGATTTGCCGGCGAGTGTCGCGGCCAGTGCTGCGGGATAGTCGGTGCAGATGCCGTGGATGCCCCAGGCCAGGGCCTGGCTCCAGCGGGCCCTGGACTCGGCCAGGGACCGGCCGTGCAGGTCGGGTGAGACGAGGTGAACCAGGCGCCCGGCCCCTGTCAGCCGCTCGACATCCTCCCGTGCGGCCCATGGACCGTCGAACTCGTCGAGCCAGATGACGGAGGCCTCCGGGATGGACAGCGCCCGCTCGATGGGCTCTCCACGATCGCTGACCCGGGCCGCGAGCTGAATCCGGGGGTGGGCCTCCCTGAACAACCGGGCGGCGCGACCAGGCTCGTCTTCCAGCAGTTCCATGTCGAACAGGAAGACCTGGCCGCTGATGCCCTCTCGGTCCAGCCAGGACACCAGTTCGGCTTCGTATCCGAGCTCCTTCACGTTGAGTGCGATGAGCGCGTCGGGATACCGACGCACCTCGGCGCAGAACGCGCCGGCGTCGAGACCGTCGCCGGGCGGCTGCGGATCGTGGGACAGATAGAAACGGCCGTCCGCGTGGCGGCGGATGTCGGTTTCGAGTCCCCAGCCAGATCCGAGCGCTTCCCGGATGGCGGGGAGGGTGTTTTCCGTGGTCCGGTCGGCGCCGGCAACATTGGCCCGGTGAGCGAGGATGCGGATCACGCCCGGGCGGTTGCAAGAGACGGGCCGACGCCGGCCAGCCGGACGCCTGCTGCGGGAGGCGGTGGAGGTGTAAGATCCGCGTCGAGGAGCGCTTGAACACCCCCTATGAACGGTTCGACCCGGCTTCGCTGATCCTGCGCGACGAACTGGCCATCGACCGCACCCTGCTGGCCAACGAGCGCACGTTCCTGGCCTACGCGCGATCGGCGGTGGCACTGGTGCTGGCGGGGCTGACCTTCGTCCACTTCTCCGAGAGCGGCTGGTACCGTGTGGTCGGGGTGCTGTGCGTCCCGCTCGGCGTGGCCGTCCTGCTCTTCGGCACCAGGCGTTTCGTGCGCACGCGGGCGCATATCCGGAGGGTACGCAGATGACCGTCCGTTGCCGGGCCGCCGCTGTGGGCGCACTGGCCGCAGCGGTTGCCGCAACGGGGTGGGCCCGGCAGGCGACGCCACGTTTTGTCGATCTCACGGCTGACGCCGTCCGCGTCGTCGTCGACCGCCAGCCGGGGCAGTACCTCGGACATCCCACCACCGTGCTGCTCGAAGACGGCCGGACGATCGTGGCCGTCTACCCGCAGGGCCACGGCCAGGGCGGCATCGTCCTCAAGCGCAGCGGCGATGGAGGCGTGACGTGGTCCGGGCGGCAGCCCGTGCCCGCCAGTTGGGCGACCTCGAAGGAGACCCCGACGATTCACCGCGTGGTCGACGGGGCAGGGACGAAGCGGCTGATCGTGTTCTCGGGGCTCTACCCGGTTCGTTCGTCGCTGTCGGCCGACGACGGCCGCACGTGGACCAACCTGACACCCATCGGCGAGTTCGGCGGCATCGTGGCGATGAGCAGCGTCGTCACCCTGCGGTCCGGGCGCGGCCACTACCTGGCGCTCTTCCATGACGACGGGCGCTTCATTCGCGAAGGCGGTCAGCGCGCCGACCCGCCGGTTTTCACGCTGTACTCCACGCGGTCGTCGGACGGCGGGGTGACGTGGAGCGCGCCGACCGCCATCTTCTCCAGCAGCGATGTCCACCTCTGCGAGCCGGGCGCGGTCCGATCGCCGGACGGGACGCGCCTGGCCGTGCTGCTGCGCGAGAACGCGCGCCGGCGCGAATCGCACCTCATCACCTCGGATGACGAAGGCGCCACGTGGAGTGCCCCGCGGGAGCTGCCTGCGGCGCTCACCGGCGACCGCCACGTCGGGGCGCACGTCGGCGGCCGGATGTTCGTCACGTTCCGCGACATGGCCCGCGGGTCGCCGACCCGGGGCGACTGGGTGGCGTGGGTCGGGACCTGGGACGACCTGGTGCTCGGGCGCCCGGGACAGTACCGCCTGCGGCTGCAGGACAACCACCACGACTGGGATTGCTGCTATCCGGGCGTCGAAGTCCTGCCGGACGACACGGTCGTGACCACGACCTACGGGTACTGGACGCCGGGCGAGCCTCCATACGTGCTCAGCCTGCGGCTGTCCCTGGCCGACGTGGACGCCCGTGCGTCCGGGCAACGTTGACCCGCGGCCCCGGAGGTTCCCGGCCGACGGACCTTGCGGCCCTCGCTGTCATCCTGGAAGGTCCCGACGGCATTTCTTCGGGTCAGGAATGGGAGATCCGGTATACGCTCGCCCCGTAGCCCTCCGTCGGGGCCACCGGAGTGCGGGCCGGATCCCCGCAGGAGCGTGCCCCATGCCCAGCCGCCGTTGGATGATCGTGGTGCTCGGCGTCCTGGTCGCCTGCGTGGCCGGACCCGCCGCCGCGCAGACCGAGCAGAACGTCTACGTCACCGTGATCGGCAAGTCGGGCATGCCCGTGTTCGGCCTGGGTGCGGACTTCTTTGCGATTCGCGAAGACGGCCGCGACCGCGAGGTGGTGCGGGCGGCGCCGGCGCAGGGGCCGATGCACGTGGCGTTGCTCGTCGACACGAGCAGCGCCATCGGTGCGGCCGCCGAGCCCTATCGGTCGGCAATCAACGCGTTTGTCACCCTCGTCTCGCCGGGCAACCGGATGGCGATCTACGAGTTTGGCGCCAATGCGCTCCAGATGGTGCCGTTCACCGACGACGTGATGCGGCTCAAGGAGGGCGTGGCCCGGATCGTCGCCCGGTCCGATTCCCTTCCGCGCCTGGTCGACGCCATCGACATGGCGTGCGCCGACCTCAAGGCCCAGCGGCCCGAACGTCCCGTGGTCGTGGTGGTCAGCGTGGCGGGCACCGATACGAGCGCGCGCACGGCCGGCAACGTCATCAAGCAGTTGATCGACCTCCCGGCTGCCCTGCACATCGTGGCCGTCTCGGGCGTGCCGGGCGGGCCGTCGAGCCCGTCGCTGACCACTTCCGCCGGCCGTGACGAGGTCGCGCGCCGCCAGCGCATCCTCCAGATGGAGGCCGCGGGCGAGGGCGACCGCGAACGGACGCGGCTGATGACGGAAGGGACGACGAAGTCCGGCGGGGCGGTGCACCGCGTCGCCAGCGTGCTCGCGGTCCAGAACGGGCTGGACCGGGTGAGCGCGGAACTGGCGGCCTGTTACCGCGTCACGTTCACGCGCCCGTCGCCGGGCCGGATGAAGGACCTGCAGGTGGGCGTCATGCTGGATGACGTCGTCGTGCGGGCCACGGCGGCCCCGGCGTCCCGCTGACGCGGCCGGTCACCGGGCCAGATCGGCAGCGGCGGCGTGATCGGCCAGCAGCAGGACGGACGCGCTCCCGCAGACGACCCGTGAGACGGGCAGGGTGCCCGAGGGATCCTCCACGGCGGCACGCACCGCGTGCCGCTTCTCCCGTCCCAGCGCGAACACGATGAGGTGCGACGCCGCCGTCAGGGCCCGGAGGGTCAGGGTGACGCGGACGGCCGGTGGCTTGGGCGCATCGCGGACGACAGCCACGGTCCGCGCGTCGTCATCGAGCAGCGGGTGCCCCGGGAAGAGCGAACACACATGGGCGTCGGGCCCGAGTCCGAGCAGGATGACGTCGAGGCCGCCGCCCGGCCCCGCGGCCCGCGCGAGGCGGTCCGCGTACGCGTCCGCGACGGCACCGAGATCGGGGCGCTCGGCCTCGATGCGGTGCACGCGATCGGCGGTTGCCGGGACGCGGTCCAGGCACACTTCGCGCGCCAGCCTGTAATTCGAGTCCTCGTGATCTGGCGGCACGGCCCGTTCGTCTCCCCAGAAGATGTCCAGGCTGCCCCACGGCAGCGCCGCAGTGGCGAGGGCGGGGCCGAGCGTGCGGAACCCGGTGCCCCCGGTGAGGGCCATCGATGCCCGCCCGCGGGACTCCACCGCCCGTGTCAACACGGCCGCGCACCGGGCGGCCAGCAACCGGGCCAGCAGGCCCTGGTCCGCCACGATGAGGTCGGGCGATCGCATGAGGCTGATAGGATAGCCCAGGTGCGCGCAGGGGCGCGCCCTGGAGCACCCGCGATGAGCCCACGTCCCTCCGTGCCTTCCGACGCCCTCGTCCTGTTCGGATCGAGCGGCGACCTTGCGTCACGCAAGATCTTCCCGGCGCTCTACGCCATGGCGCGTCGAGGACGGGTGACGTTCCCGGTGATCGGCGTCGGGCGCTCGGGCTGGTCGCTCGAGACCTTCGTGGCCAGGGCCAGGCGCAGCGTGATCGATCGGGTGGGCCAGATCGACGAGACGGCGTTCGCCGCCCTGGCGTCGCGCCTGCAGTACGTGGACGGCGACTATCATGAGGCCGCGACCTTCGAGCGGATTCACGCGGCCCTCGGGCCGGCATCGCGGCCGGTGTTCTACCTCGCGATCCCGCCGAGCATGTTCACGGTGGTCGTGTCGCAGTTGGCGCGGGCCGGGTGCACGCGTGATGCGCGCGTGGTGGTGGAAAAGCCCTTCGGCCGCGACCTGGCCAGCGCCGAGGACCTCAACCGCACACTGCACGAGGCCTTTCCCGAGCACTCGGTGTTCCGCATCGACCACTACCTGGGCAAGGGCCCGGTCCAGAACATCCTGTACTTCCGCTTCGCCAACGCCTTTCTCGAACCGATCTGGAACCGCCATCACGTGGCGGGGGTGCAGATCACGCTCGCCGAACAGTTCGGGATGAACGGGCGCGGCAAGTTCTACGAGGAGGTGGGCGTCGTCCGCGACATCATCCAGAACCACCTCCTGCAGCTGATCTCGTACCTGGCCATGGAGGCGCCGTCGGGCACCTACTCGGAAGCGATCCGCGACGAACAGGCGAAGGTGCTGCGGACGGTGCGCCCGCTGGACCGGGAGCACCTGGTGCTGGGGCAGTACCGCGGGTACCTGGACGAACCGGGCGTGGCGCCCGGGTCGCAGGTGCCCACCTACGCGGCCGCCCGGCTGCACATCGATTCATGGAGGTGGTCCGGCGTGCCGTTCACCGTCCGGGCGGGGAAGGGCCTGGCGGCCACCGTGAGCGAAGTCGTCGTGACGCTCCGCAATCCGCCCCAGGTCGTCTTCGCCGAAGGCCTGCCGGAGCCCTGCAACTACGTGCGGTTCCGGCTGGGTCCGGACGTGGCGATCGCCATCGGCGCGCGCGTCAAGACCGCCGGCGAGGGCACGACCGGGCACCCCGTCGAACTGGTCCTGACGCACGATCCCCGGGCGGCGGCGATGGGCGACTACGAACGCCTGCTCGGCGACGCCATGGCGGGCGATCCCCAACTCTTCGCCCGCGAGGACGTCGTCGAAGCCGCCTGGGCCGTGGTGGACCCGGTGCTGGGCGCGGGCGGCCCGCTCCACGTGTACGAGCCGGGCAGTTGGGGACCCGCCGCCGCAACCCCCTGGTTCCGTTGAGTGAAAAAGGGGCCTGGCCCCTTTTTCATTCGGCCAGGAGCAGGCGCCGGGCGGCCCCGAGTTCTTTCTGCTGCGCCGGCGTCACCACCGGGTAGGCCAGGTCCAGCGATCCGAGCGCGTCGACCGCCGCGGCCGCGACAATCGTGCGCGTGAACCACTTGTTGTCGGCCGGCACCACGTACCAGGGCGCTTCCTCGGAGGCGGTGGCGCGGATCATGTCCTCGTAGGCCCGCATGTAGTCCTTCCAGAACCCCCGCTCGCGGGCGTCGGCCGACGAGAACTTCCAGTTCTTCTCGGGCCGGTCCAGGCGTTCGAGGAACCGGCGCTTCTGCTCGCGTCGTGAGACGTGCAGGAAGAACTTGCGGATCAGCACGCCGTTGCGGCTGAGATACCGCTCGAAGCTCCGGATGTCCTCGTAGCGCTCGCGCCAGATCCGGCCCGACACGAGGTCCGGCGGCAGTTTCTGCTTCGCCAGAATCTCCGGGTGCACGCGCACCACGAGTACCTCTTCGTAGTACGACCGATTGAAGATGCCGATCCTGCCGCGCTCGGGCAGGTGGCGCTGACAGCGCCAGAGGAAATCGTGATCCAGTTCCTCGGCCGACGGGGCCTTGAAGGCCGCGACCTGACATCCCTGCGGGTTGACGCCCGACATGACGTGCTTGATGGCGCCGTCCTTGCCGGCGGCGTCCATCGCCTGGAAGATGAACAGCACCGCCCAGCGGTCCTGGGCGTACAGCATGTCCTGCAGGGCGGCGAGGGCGTCGATGCCCGTGGTCAGGGCTTCCTTCGCCCGCTCCTTGTCCTCCTGCTTGAGGTTGCCGGTGTCCGAGGGGCTGATGTCGTCCAGCCGGAACTTCCGGCCATTCGAGATGCGGTACGGGCGCGACAGCTCGCGGGCGGCCTTGACGACGTTCTTCAGTTTCATCGGCGTAGTATAGGGCCATGAGTACATCTGCAGAAGTCGCGCGCACTGGCATCACGTTCGGGACCGCCCTCGCCATCACGATCTCGTGGAGCCTGCACAAGTCGATTTTCTGGGCGATCCTGCACGGCCTCCTGTCGTGGTTCTACGTGCTCTACTTCGCCGTCACGCGGTGACCGGGTCCGTGGCTTGGCTGACTGACGCCTGTAAGTGATTGAACGACAGTGACGTAGGCCTGATTCCGACGGCCGTGTCGGTTCAAGTTCCGGCTGCGCGCGCCGATTCCTCGTGTGGTGAGGGCCGGTTGCCCGTCCCGATCGTGGGGCGTCGACCCGGCCCCGGGCCACACACCGTGAACCCCAACAGCCCGCCACAAGCAGCCTGTGCCCCGAATGCCGAGCCCCTGGCACGCGTGCCGGACGCCGCGGACGCCCAGCCCGCCTGGGCCGGCGAGCCTGGCGACACGGCACCTGCCCCGGATGGGTCGCTGGCGGACCTGGCGCAGCCGGTGCCCCCGCTGCGGCCTGACGTGCTGGGACAGGCCGTGTACGAGACGTTCATGCGCGTGCCCAACCTGTACGCGCTGGCGGTGGTGGACCGGGCCGGCCGCCCGATCGGGGTGCTCAACCGGTTCCGCTTCCTCGAAGCCCTGTCGCGGCCGTTCGGGCGCGACCTCTACGTCGGGCGGCCCGTCGAGTCGTTCATGGAGCGCACGCCGCTCGTCGTGGACGAGCACACGCCGCTGGACGTGGTGGCGGACCTGCTCGTGGACGACACGACGAAGTACATCTTCGACGGGTTCGTGGTCACGCGGGCCGGCCGGTACCTGGGCATCGGCACGGGCTTCGGCCTCATGCGCCGGCTGACCGAACGCAAGCAGGCCACGTTGCAGCACCTGGCCCACCACGACGTGCTGACCGACCTGCCGAACCGGCAGCTCTTCGCCGACCGCCTCGATCAGGCGGTGGCGCGCGCGCGGGTCTCGGGGCGGGCGACGGCCGTGCTGTATGTCGATCTCGACCGCTTCAAGCGCGTCAACGACACCTACGGCCACGCGATTGGCGACCTGCTGCTGCTGGGCGTGGCCAGCCGGCTGAGCGAATCGGTGCGGGCGCAGGACACCGTGGCGCGCCTCGGCGGCGACGAGTTCGGCATTGTCCTCGTCGAGCTGTCCGATCCCCGCGACGCGGAGCACGTTGCGGCCAAACTGCTGAAGCGCTGCGCCGAGCCCCATCAGCTCGAAGGGCACGAGGTCAACGTTTCCTTCAGCATCGGCATCGCGGTGTTCCCCGACGATGCGCACAGCGGGGAGTCGCTGCTGCGGGCCGCCGACGACGCGTTGTACCACGCGAAAGAAGTCCGCAACACCTGGCTGCGTTTCAGCAACGAGATGCGGCGGGCCACCACGTCCGCGTTCGGGTTCAGCGCCGTTCAGCGCGGCATCGAGGAGGGGCATCTCGAGACCTACCTCCAGCCGATCGTCGATGTCCGCAGCGGGCGCATCCGGTCCGTCGAGGCCCTGGCGCGCTGGCGCGACCCGGTGCACGGGCTGATGTCCACGCCGGACCTGATCCGGTTCGCCGAAGAATCGGGGCTCATCGTCGCCCTGAGCGGCCGGATCATGCGCGACGCGATGCGCGCCGTCGGCGGCTGGCAGCGGCACCTGGCGCCGGGCCTCTCGCTCGCGGTGAACGTCTCCGGCGTGCAGTTCCGGGAAGGCGGTCTCGTCCCGATGATCCGCCAGTTCCTGGAGGAGACGGCGTTCCCGCCCGACCTGCTCGAACTCGAGATCACCGAGAGCACCGTGATGCGCCTGGGCGCGGCGACCTACACCGCCCTGGGCCAGCTGAAGCAGATGGGCATCCGCCTGTCGGTCGACGACTTCGGCACGGGGTACTCGTCGCTCAGCCGCCTGCAGCGCCTGCCGGTGGACGCCCTGAAGATCGATCGCAGTTTCGTGCAGGTCATCGACGACGAGGGGCGTGGCGGGGAGATCGCCACCGCCATCGTCATGATGGCCCACTCGCTCGGGCTCTCGGTCACGGCCGAGGGCGTCGAGACGCCGTCGCAACTGGCGGTCCTCTCGACGGAGGGCTGTGATCGGGCCCAGGGCTACCTGTTCAGCCCGGCGGTTCCCGCACCGGACCTGGAGGCGATGCTCGCGGCGCCGGTGGCTGCTCCCGGAGCGGCGAGCGCCCGCGCGGGCCGCACGCCAGCCGTCATCGGCGTCGTCTAGAACCGGAGGTCACGTGAGTCCGGGAGGGATGTGACCCCTCCGTCCGGGTCGCGTCCGGCTGAAGCCGGACGCCACAAAGGCCTGCCCGTCGAGACACGACGGCCTGATACCCGCCCAGGCTCCCGGACACAACGAAACGGCGCGGCGGGTTCCCCCGCCGCGCCGTTCCCGTGTCCCGGTTGACCGGCCTGGCCGACCGGCCGGTTCGCGCTTACTGTTTCATCATGATCAGCTCGACGAAGACCTCTTTTTCGCCCATCTGGAACGGGCAGAGGATCCGGCGCACGTCCGACACGTACTTCGTGTAGAAATCGGACCCGACCGTGACCGTGGGAATCGAAATGACCCAGGGGTGGCCGGCTTCCGTCATCCTGGTCCGGAACGCGCCGGCGATCATGTTGGCTACCTCGCCGATGGCGTCCGGCATTTCGCCGTTCACCTCGGCCGGCTCCATGCCGAGCAGGGATCCGGCGATTTCGTTGGCCGCGTCAATCGTGCTGTAGAACACCACGACGCCGGATTCACTGCCGGCGAAACTGACGGTGGCGACCACGTTGGACCGGGGCCGGAGGGCGTCACCCTCGATCGGGATCCCGAACGAGAGGTCACGCAGGATCATCTTCTCGAAGACGTCCCGTGTGGAGTCGATCAGCATGTCGATGGATTGCGACATCGTGTCCTGCATGGCGGTACCTCGATGGCCGGATCACCCGGCGAGGAGAGCCTCGATCTTCTCCCTCATCACATCCGGCGTGAAGGGCTTGACGACGTAGTTGTTCACGCCTGCCCGCAGGGCCTCGACGATGTCGTCCTTCGCGGCATTGGTGGTGACCATCAGCACCGGGACGCTGGCGGTCTTCTCCTGGGCGCGGATCGTCCGGATGAATTCGATGCCCGACACCTCGGGCATGTTCCAGTCGGTGATGATGACATCCACCGGGTTGGCCGTGGCCCGGTCGATGCCCTCCCGACCGTTGGACGCTTCGACCACGTCCGTGTGGCCGAGCTTGTTGAGTGTGTTGATGATGATCCTCCGCATGGTGGAGGAGTCATCCACGACTAGGAATCGCATACGCTTCACCCATCGGGCCCGTCATGGGCCTCTGTTCGCGTCCACGCGGCGCGTTCACAGGGACAATCGGCCCGTGCCCGGGGATCTTGAGGCCGACCTGCGGCGCCGCCCGGGGGCTGCCGGCCTGTCGGCGGGGTGTAGAATGGCGCCGTGACCGACCATGCTGAGGCGCCCGTCACCGTGGCCTTCTCGCCTGATGACCTGGTCCGGATGAACCGCTGGGCCCTGGCGGCCAGCGTCGTGCGCGGGACGGTTCATTCCGTGAACAACATCCTCCAGACCATCGGCGGCCAGGCGGAGATGCTGCTGCAGCAGCCCGACGAACCCGACGGCGTGCGCAGACGCATGGACCGGGTCGTGGCGCAGACGGCCCGCGCCGCCACCTACATGCGCGAACTCTCGGCCGTCGTGCGGGACGCCCCCGCCGCGCCGGACCGCTGCGATGTCAGGCCCGCCGTGGATCGCGTCTACGCGCTGCGGGAGTACGACCTGGCGCGGGAGCGGATTGCGTTCGAGGTGCATGCGGGCGGCGAACCCCTGCCGGCAGTGCCCATCGACCAGCCCGCCCTGTGCACCGTGCTGCTGAACCTGATCCTCAACGCCGAACAGGCGCTGGCCGGCGCGCCGGACGCCCGGATCGCGGTGCTGCTGGAGCGGAGGGGTGACGCCGTGGTGATCGGCGTGCAGGACAACGGCCCGGGCGTGCCCGCCGGCGACCGGGACCGGGTGTTCGAGCCGTTCGTCACCACCGGCCGGCCGGGGGCGACGCTCGGCCTGGGGCTGGCTGTCTCGCGGCGCCTGGCGCAGGCGCACGGAGGACGGCTCGTCCTCGCGGACGGGCCGGACGCCGCCGGCGCACGCGTCGAGTTGATCCTGCCCGTCTCAGGCTGACATCGTCTGGGTGTCCTGGACGCCCAGCCGGTTCAGCTTGTCGATGAACGTCGTCCGGCTCAGGTTCAGCAGGCGCGCGGCCTGCCGCTTGTTGCCGCCCGTCTTCTCCAGGCATCGCAGGATGAGGTCGCGCTCGAGCTGCGACACCACCGACGCGAAGTCGAGCCCGTCGTCCGGGATCGTGACGGGGTTCACTGCCGCCGGCTCGCTGGTGCTGCGGATGTCGTCGGGCAGCGAGCGCGGCGTGATCTCGCGATCGGCGCCCGACATCGCCACGGAGTGCTCGACGGCGTTCTCGAGCTGGCGGATGTTGCCCGGCCAGGGCGCGGCCATGAGCTGCCGGATCGTGTCCTGCGACAGGGTCTTGCAGGGGAGGTTGTTGCTGCGGCACGACTTCTGGACGAAGTGGCGCGCCAGCAGCGGGATGTCCTCGACGCGGTCGCGCAGGGGCGGCAGCGTGATGGGAATCACGTTGAGGCGGTAGTACAAGTCCTCACGGAACTGGCCTTCCTTCACGAGCTTGCGCAGATCCGTGTTGGTTGCGGCGATGATGCGGGCGTCGAACTTGACCGGCCGGGAATCGCCGACGCGCTCGATCTCGCGTTCCTGCAGGGCCCGCAGCAGCTTCGACTGGAGCGGCAGCGGCATCAGCCCCACTTCATCGATGAAGAGGGTGCCCCGATGGGCGAGCTCGAAGCGGCCGATGCGGGGTGCCACGGCGCCGGTGAACGCGCCCTTGGTGTGCCCGAACAGCTCGGCCTCCGCCAGTTGCTCAGGAATCGCGGCGGAGTTGAACGCCACGAACCGGTGCTCGGCCCGCTGGCTGATGTTGTGGATGGTGCGCGCCACCAGTTCCTTGCCGGTGCCGGTCTCGCCGTGGATCAGGACCGTGCTGTTCATCGGGCTGATCGCATCCAGCGTGGCGAACACTTGACGCATGGCCGGGCTCTGGCCGATGATGCCCGACATCCGGCTGTAGTCGTTGAGTTGGGCCCGCAGTTCGGCGTTCTCGCGCTGCAGTTGACGGCGCTCGAACGCGGCCCGCAGCACCCGGGAGACCTGCGACAGCTGGAACGGCTTGCAGAGGAAGTCGATCGCGCCCTCTTTCATGGCGGTCACGGCTTCGGCCACGCCCCCGAACCCCGTGATGACGATGGCGATCAGGTCGGGATACCGCTCGACCGCCGCCCGGAGGATGTCGAGGCCGTCCGCGTCGGGCAGACGCAGGTCCACGACGCACGCGTCGAACGCGAACGCCGATACGTGTTCGAGTGCCTCGCGGCCGGTCGCGGCCAGCGTGGGGCGGAACCCGTCGGCGGCCAGCGACTCGCCGAGCAGTTCGCGGAAGTCGGTTTCGTCTTCGATGACGAGGACGGTGGGCTCCTGGTTCAGTGCCATACGATCCTTCGATGCGAGGAAGAAGGTGACCGCGTGTCGGGCTGGCTCAGTCGACCCTGGCTGAACCGTCCCGGTGAACCGCCCCAGGTTCATGAAATCGACATCGGTGTCGATTAGTCGTCATGGGGTGGTCCGGCCAACGTCAGATCGCAACGTCCATGCCACAGACACACGACTTGCCCTCCACCACTGAAGTCCTGGTGGTCGACGATGACCCGGACATCCGGGAACTGCTCGTCGAGCACCTCAGGAGCCGGGGATTCCGGGTCGCCGCCGCTGCCGACGGGCGGGCTGCCATCGCAGCCGTGGAGCGGTCTCCCGGCCATTTCGGTCTGATTCTCACCGACCTGCAGCTGCCGGGCGCCGACGGCCTCGCCGTGTTGAGGGCCGCTAAACTCCTGAATCCACGGTGTCATGTCGTGATCATCACGGGCTACGCGTCGCTCGACAGCGCCATCGAGGCCGTCCGGTCCGGGGCGTACGACTATCTGACCAAGCCGTTCTCTCTGGGTCAGCTCGACGTCATCATCAGCCGCATCCGCGACCGTCAGGCCCTCGAGTTGGAAAACCGACAGTTGGCCAGGCAGGTCGGGGATCGGGACCCGGGACCGGCACTCACCGTTCCCGCCAGGCTCGAGGCGATCGAAGGGCGGCTCGACCGTATCGAGAAGCTTTTGCAGGACTTAGCTGGTCCGAGGCGCCGCCACACCGACTAGTCCCCCTTGGCTGAGGCATGACGGTTTTCTGTCTAGTCAGACGGAAAACCGACAGGCCGTGCTCGACAAGCCGATAGCTCGCACAGCAGTCAGGTCTGACCACCACAGGCGATCTCTCCCTCCCCCGCGAGGCTCCAGATCTCGGGGCACTGTTCTTGCAGTCCTGCCCTCCGTCAGCGGGTGGCCCTCGTGAGGAACCCGGCCACCCCGGGAGGCAGAATCACCGTGCCAGAACTGAGTGATGCCGCATTGGTCGAGGCGTTGCGCCGCCACATGACCGTGGCGGTCGGCCGACAGGTGGTCGCCTCGTCGAACCTGGCCAACGTCAGCACCCCCGGGTACAAGGCGAAAGAAGTCGACTTCACCCAGATGCTCGACGAGCAGCTCACCGGGGGCACGCTGCCGATGCAGACGACCGGGCCCGGGCACCTGGGCGGGGCGATGCGGCCGGGCGCAACGGCCGATGCCCTCCCGACACGCGAGGTCGCCGGCAGCGGCGAGCGCCGCGACGGCAACACCGTGCAACTGGACCGCGAACTGCTGACGATGACCTCTGCCGCCGGCGACTTCGCCCGCGCCCAGACGGCGCTGGCCGCGAAGTTCCGCCTGCTGCGTTACGCCATCAACGAGGGGCGGTAACCCATGCCTTCCACGCTGAGCGCCGCCATCGGAGCCGCCGCCACCGCGCTGGGCGCCGAACGCACCCGGATCGAAGTGGCCGTCTCGAACCTGGCCAACGCCGAGACCACCCGCGGCGCCAACGGGCAGCCCTACCGCCGGCGTGACGTCGTGCTCGAGAGCGACGGCGAGGCCCGGTTCGACAACGCCCTGGGCCAGGCCGTCGGCGTCAAGGTGGCTGCCATCGTCGAGGACAAATCGCCGTTCCGCATCGTGCACGACCCCGGGCACCCTGATGCCGACGCCGAGGGCATGGTCCGGCTGCCCAACGTGGATACCAACGTCGAGATGGTGGATCTGCTGTCCGCGTCCCGGGCCTATCAGGCGAACCTGACGGCCGTGAACCTGATCCGCGACATGCTGCAGAAGGCCCTGGACCTGGGCAGGTAGGCGAGGAGACACGATGGCCATCACCCCGATTGGCACCCCCGGATCGCTGGCGCCGACCATCAAGGCGCCCACCCCGGCCTCGAACGGCCAGCCCTTCGGCGACACCCTCAACCGGATGGTCGAGCAGGTGGAATCGTCGGGCCAGGCCGCGAACGACGCGGTGGCCAGGATGCTCGACGGCACCGGCGACGTCCACGACGCCATGATCGCCCTGCAGCGGTCCGACATGACGTTCCAGTTCGCCGTCCAGGTGCGCAACAAGCTGGTGCAGGCGTACCAGGACATCATGCGGATGCCGATCTAGGCGCGGCCCTGATCCTATCGAGACCACGAATCCGTGAACCCGCAACAGACCCTCGAACGGCTGAAAACCCTGGCGGCCTCGATGACCGTGGCCCAGCGCACGAGCCTCGTCGTGGCGTTCGTGACGGTGGTGGCCCTGGTCACCGGGTCGGCCTACCTGCTCAACCACCAGGACTACGTCCTGCTCTACTCGGACATGGATGCCGAGGCCGCCGCCGACGTGGTCGGGCGGCTGAAGGCGGCCAAGGTGCCGTACGAGCTCGTGGACGGCGGTCGCGCCGTGCGCGTGCCCGAGAACCGCGCCTCCGAGCTGAAGCTCGAGATGGCGTCGCAGGGCCTGCCGAGCTCCGGCCGGATCGGCTTCGAGATCTTCGACAAGATCTCGTTCGGCGCCACGGAGTTCCTCGAGCAGGTCAACTTCCGCCGGGCCCTCGAGGGCGAGCTGGCCCGCACGATCGGCACGCTGCAGGAGGTGTCGAGCGCCCGGGTGCACATCGCCGTGGCCCGCACCTCGTTGTTCGAGGCTCGAGAGCAGCCCGCCAAGGCGTCGGTGGTCCTCAAGCTGCGGGGCAACCGCCCGCTCCCGGCCGCCACGTCGCGCAGCATCACGGCCCTCGTCGCGGCGGCGGTCGAAGGGCTGCGGCCGGAGTCCGTGGTGATCCTCGACAGCTACGGCCGCTCCCTGGCCAGGCCAGGCGAGGATCAGGACGGGCCCCTCGGCGGGCCGTCGATGGAACGGCAGCTGGTGCTCGAGCGCGACCTGACGACCAAGCTCGTGAACCTGCTCGAGCCGGTCGTCGGCTCGGGCCGCGTCCGCGTGAACGTGGCCGTCCGCCTGAACGCCCAGAGCGAAGAGCAGACCGAAGAACGCTGGGACCCCAACGCCGCGGTCATCCGCAGCCGTCAGACCACCAGCGACACGATGCCGCTCGGCGCGGGGGCGGCCGGGGGCGTGGCCGGCGCGCGCGCCAACCTGCCCGAGGCGACGGCGACGCCGCCCGCCGGGGGCGCGGCCCTGCCGGATGTGCCGAAGCCCGCGACGGCCGAGGCCGTCCGACTGGCCGGGCGCAGCGCCGAGACCACGAACTACGAGATCAGCCACGTGACCCGGCACACCGTGCGGCCCCACGGCGAGATCGCCCGGCTGTCGGTGGCCGTCATTCTCGACGATGCGGTGGTGACGGCCAAAGGCCAGGACGGCAACGTGGCGCGGCAGTACAAACCCCGCGAACGCGAGGAACTGCTGAAGATCCAGAACATCGTTTCGGGCGCGGTCGGCATCGACACGGGCCGCGGCGACCTCCTGACCGTCGAGAACGTGGCGTTCGAGGACCGGCTGCCGCTCGAAGAAGGCCCCGCCCCGAGCTTCTGGCGCCAGCAACTGGATCAGGTCGGCCAGCCCCACATGGTGGAAGTCGGCCGCGTCGTCGGCATCGTCGTCCTCGGGCTGCTGGCGTTCCTGTTCGTCGTCCGGCCGATGGTGAAGCGGGCGCTGGCCATCCCGCTCCAGATGCCGGAGCCCATCCCGGCGGCCGCCCAGGCGCTGCCGGGCGGATCCGGCGGTCCGGCCGAGCTGCCGCCCACAATCGAGGACCTCGAAGGGGCGATTGAAGCGGAGCTGCAGGCGGCCGAAGCGGCCCAGGGCAGCGACAAGCGTCGCGTGCCCGTGCTGGCGAAGCGGCTGGGCGGCTTGACCATGAAGGAACCCGAAGCGGCGGCCCGGCTCGTCCGGGCGTGGCTCGCGGAAGACCGCGGCGGCAGGTAGGCGACCATGGCATCGATTGCGACCGGCGTCCGGAAGGCGGCCATCTACAGCATGCTGATCGGCCAGGAGAGCGCCTCCCTCCTGCTGAAGCAGCTCACGGAGGAAGAGGTCGAGGCCATCGCCAAGGAAGTGGCCACGATCCAGGGCGTGCCGGCGAAGGCCGGCCAGGACGTGCTCGAGGAATTCCACCAGATGTGGATTGCCGCCGAGCACATCGCCCGGGGCGGCGTGGACACCGCGCGCCAGATCCTGGTGAAGACCTTCGGGCAGGACGAGGCGAAGAAGCTCATCGACCGCCTGGTGAAGTCGTGCGAATCGACGCTGGTCTTCTCGGTGCTCGACAAGGCCGATCCCCAGCACCTCTCGAAGTTCATCCTCTCCGAGCACCCGCAGACCATTGCGCTGATCCTGGCGCACCTGAAGCCGGCCCAGGCCGCGCAGCTCGTGGGCCTGCTGCCCGAGCAGCTGCGCGTCAACGTGCTGACCCGCATGGCGAGCCTCGACGAGATCCCGCTGGATGTCATTGTGCGCATCTCGTCGGTCATCGAGGAGCGCCTGAAGGTGCTCGGCGGGTCGACCCACGAGTCCTACGGCGGCGTGCGCGCCGTGGCCGAACTGCTGAACCGCATCGATCGCGGCATGAGCCAGACCGTGCTCGGCGCCATCGAAGGGCCGCAGCCGGAACTCGCGATGGCCATCCGCAACCTGATGTTCGTCTTCGAGGACCTGCTGCACGTCGAGGATCAGTCGATCCGGGAGATCGTCCAGCGGGCGGACAAGCGGGTCCTGACGCTGGCCCTCAAGGGGTCGTCGGACGAGATCCGGGCGAAGTTCTTCAAGAACATGTCGGCGCGCGCCACCGAGATGATCAAGGAAGAGATGGAAGTGCTCGGCGCGGTGCGCCTGAAGGAAGTCGAGAAGGCGCAGCACGACATCGTGTCCATCGCCCGCAAGCTCGAGGAAGAGGGACTGCTGGTGACCGGCGCCGCCGGCGGAGAGGCCTATGTCGTCTAGAGCGCGCGTCCTGGGGCGCGGCACCCCGGTGTCGGCCTTCGCCTGGGCGGATGCCGCCTTCGTGGAGCCGCTGCCGGCGGAGGATCTGTTCGCCGTGGCCGGCGCCGGCGCGATGCGGCCTGCGCCGTCGCTGGCGCCCGACGCGCCACCCGCTCCGGAACCGCGTCCGGAGCCGGCCGAGGACCGCAGCCGGCTGGCGGCGATCGAGCGTGAAGCGTTCGCGACGGCGTACGCGCAGGGCGAGAAGGCGGGCCTGGAAGCCGGCACCAAGCGCGCCGACGCGATGCTGCGCCGGCTGTCCGATACGTTGCGCGAGCTCGACGACCTGCGGCGGACGATGATCCGCCAGACCGAGCACCAGATCGTGCAACTGGCCGTCGAGATGGCGCGGCGCATCCTCCGGCGCGAGGTGCAGACCGACAACGACCTGCTGTGCGCGATGGCCCGCGTGGCCCTCGACCGCCTCGGCGACAACGCCCCGGCCACCATCCGGCTGAACCCGGAGGACTATCACACCATCGTGGCGCGCCACGGCGGCACCTGGGCCGGCAGCAACGTCACCGTCGTGGCCGATCCGGCCGTCGGCCGGGGCGGGTGCCTCGTGGAGTCGTCCTTCGGGTTCGTCGATGCGAGCGTCGAGGCCCAGTTCCGGGTCCTCGAGCAGGCGCTGCTCGCCGAGGAGGGCGCCCCGGCGCCGGCGGGGCACCATGGCGGCTGAGTTCTCCCTGGCCCGCCAGCGCGACCTGATCCGCCGCACCGAGACCCTGCCGCTGGCGGGCCGGGTGATGCGCAGCGTCGGGCTGGTCGTCGAGTCGAGCGGCCCCCGCGCGCGCATCGGCGAGATCTGCGAACTGATCCGGGATGGCGAACGCGGCGGCCTGCCGCTGGAAGTCGTGGGGTTCCGCGACGGCCTCGTGCTCTCGGTGCCCCTCGGCCCGACCTCCGGCATCCGGCCCGGCGACATCATCGTCGCGCGCGGCAATACGGCGAGCATTCCCGTCGGCGACGGCCTGCTCGGCCGCGTGATCGACGGCCTCGGCCGGCCCATCGACGGGGCCGGACCGATCGCCGCCACCTCCGACTACCCGCTGCACCCGGCACCGCTCAACCCGATGGAACGCGACCCGATCGTGACGCCCATCGGGTCCGGCGTGCGCGCCATCGACGGCCTGCTCACGGTGGGCCGCGGCCAGCGCCTCGGGCTGTTCGGCGGCAGCGGCGTGGGCAAGAGCACGCTGCTGGGCATGATGGCCCGGGGCACCGCGGCGGATGTCACGGTGATCGGCCTGGTCGGCGAGCGCGGCCGCGAGGTGCGGACCTTCCTGGAGCACGACCTGGGGCCCGAGGGGCTGAAGCGCGCCGTGGTGGTGGTGTCCACGTCGGACAACCCGTCGCTGCTGCGGCTGCGCGCCGCGTACACCGCGACCGCCGTTGCCGAGTACTTCCGCGACCAGGGCCTGCAGGTGCTGCTGCTGATGGACTCGGTCACGCGCTTCGCCATGGCCCAGCGCGAGATCGGCCTGGCGGCCGGTGAGCCGCCCACGGCCAAGGGGTACCCGCCGTCGGTGTTCGCCCTGCTCCCGCAGCTGCTCGAGCGCGCCGGCAACGTGCGCGGGCGCGGCGGCATCACCGCGTTCTACACCGTGCTCGTCGAGGGCGACGACCACAACGAGCCCGTGGCCGACGCGGTCCGCGCCATCCTCGACGGGCACATCGTCCTGTCGCGGGACCTCGCCTCGGCCAACCACTATCCCGCCATCGACATCCTGCAGAGCGTGAGCCGGACGATGCCGGACGTGACGACCGTCGAACACCGCCTGAAGGCCGGGCGCGTGCGCGACTGGATGGCCACCGTGCGCAACGCCGAGGACCTCGTCAACGTCGGCGCCTACGTCGCGGGCAGCAACCCCCGGATCGACGAGGCGCTGGCCCGACGTGACAGCATCACGTCCTTCCTGCGTCAGGCGCCCGACAGTCCGTGCAGCCTCGAGCACGCCGTCCAGGATCTGCAGGCCGTCTGACGATGCGCCCCTTCGTCTTCCGCGCGCAGGCCGCCCTCGATCTCCGCCAACGCCGCGATGACGACGCCAAACGCGCATTGGCCGAGGCAAATGCCGCCGTCAGCCAGGCCGAAGGGCGCCTGCAGGCCGCCATCGAGGCGCGCGAGCGGGCGTTTGCCGAGGCGGGCGCGGCCCTCGCCAGCGCGACCTCGGCCCAGAGCGCCGTGTGGTACCGGAATTGGATAACAGGACACCAGCGCGACGTCGCCGGCCGGCAGGACGACCTGACCCGCCGCCGCGACGACGCCCAGGCCGCCCGCGAGCGCGCCACCCGCACCCACGTGGACCTGCGGGTCCTCGAGCGGCTGAAGGAACGTGCCCGGCGGACGTACGACGCCGCCGTCCAGCGCGAGGAACAGAAAGCCATCGACTGGCTGGCCGTGCTGCGAAGCATCCCGCACTCACGCGGGCAGGAGGAAACGGAATGAGCATTGAGGCGTTGACGGGAGCCCAGGCCGCGAACGCGGCCACCGGCACCCGCACCGGCTCGCTGTCCGGCATCGCCGGCAGCCAGCTGGGCCAGGACGCGTTCCTGAAGCTGCTCGTGACGCAGCTGCGTCACCAGGACCCCACCAAGCCGATGGCGGACACCGAGTTCGTCACCCAGCTCGCCCAGTTCAGCTCGCTCGAGAAGCTCACCACCATCGCCGAATCGACCAGCAACCTGCGCGACCTGTTCCTGTTGCTCGGCAGCTCGTCCAACAAGTAAGAGAGGGAGACTCCCATGGCAGTCGGATCGTTCTCGGCGGGGCTCACCGGCCTCAATGCGTTCTCCGCGTGGCTCAGCGTCATCGGCAACAACCTCGCCAACCTCAATACCATCGGCTTCAAGGGCAGCACGGTCCAGTTCCAGGACCTCGTGAGCCAGAAGGTCAGCGGCAGCGGCACCAACCCCATGCAGGTCGGCCTCGGCGTGACGATGGGCGCGATCTCCCCGGTGTTCAGCCAGGGCGCCATCGAGGCGTCACGCGACGCCACGAACGTGGCCATCCAGGGCAACGGCTTCTTCGTCGTGCGCGACGCGTCGGGCGGGTTGTCCTACACCCGCGCCGGCAACTTCTCCTTCGACTCGAACGGCATGCTCGTCACGCCGGACGGCCTGAAGGTGCAGGGCTGGAGCACACCCGGCGCCGACGGCAACATCCTGACCAACGGCCCCACGGGCGACATCACCGTGCCGCCGGGCGTGCTGCGCGCCCCCGTGGCCACCTCCACGTTCCGCACCGTGTCCAACCTCGACGCCGGCGCGGCCGTCAACGACACGTTCGTGACCTCCGTGCAGATGTTCGACTCGCTCGGCACGTCGCACGTCGTCCAGATCACCTACACGAAGACCGCGGCCAACACCTGGGGCTACAAGATGGAAGTGCCGGGCGCCGACGTCGCCGGCGGCACGCCGGGCACGCCGTTCGAACTCGCGTCGGGCACGCTCACCTTCGACGCGCAGGGCGCGCTCGCCACCTTCGCCGTGAATCCGCCCGCCACCGGCGGCGGCACCGCGCCGAACATCACCGATGTGGGCTTCACGACGCCCGCGTGGACCAGCGGCGCCGGGGCCAGCACCCTGTCGTTCGACCTCGTCGACGCCAACGGCAAGGCGACCCTGTCCGGGTACGCCGCGCCCTCCGCCACGTCGTCGATCACGCAGAACGGCGGCGCGGCCGGCATGATCGAGAACATCAGCATCGCCGCCGACGGCACGATCCTCGCCACCTTCGGCGCCGGCCAGACCGTGGCCGTGGGCCAGCTCGCGATGGCGAGCTTCAACAACACCAAGGGCCTCATGAAGCTCGGGTCCAACCGCTACGGCGAGAGCCAGTCGGCGGGCCTGCCCAACATCGGCACGGCGGGCACCGGCGGGCGCGGCAGCCTGATCGGCAACGCGATCGAGCAGTCGAACGTGGACATCGCCCAGGAGTTCACCTCGATGATCCTGGCCCAGCGCGGGTACCAGGCCAATTCCAAGACCATCACCACGTCCGACGAGATGCTCGTCGAGACGCTGAACCTCAAGCGGTAACGCGCCGCCCGGCCCCGTCGTCACAGGACCTGACCAGTGGACGCCGCCCTGTTCCCTCCGTTCGTGACCGCCGCCGGCCAGCCGGCCGGCGACGGCACCGCGGCCGCCGCCCCGCCCGGGCCGGCCGGCGAGTTGTTCGGGGCGGCGCTCGCCACCGCCCTGGAACGCCCGTCCGCAGCCCCGGCGGCGCCTGGGGCCACCCCGACCGAGCGGAGCGGCGGAGCCGTCCCGCTTCCGGTGCCCGGACGCCCGGCCGACGATCCGGCGTCAGCACCTGTCCTGTGGTTTAACCCCGTGGCCTGCGCCCTGGTCTGGCAGCCCGACGCGGCGAGGCCTCCGGCCTCCCTCGACCTGGGCGCCGTCACCAGTCCGTTGGCCGATCCACTCGAGGACCAGACCGTCGCCGGAGACGAGCAGACCGAGCCGCCGAGCCCCTTCAGTTGCGCGCACCCCGGTGTGCCCGGAGACCCGACGGCGCTGCCCGGATCTGTCGATGTGATTCCCCTCGACACGTCGGGCCGTGAACCAGGCTCGACCGACGAGCCGCCGCCCGACCATGGGGCCGGCGCGCGCGACCGCGAGGAAGATGCCCCGCCGGCACCGCGGATCGGGCTGCCCGAAACCGCGAGGCCTGATGGCCTTCCGGTCCTGCCTGTCGCAGTGCCCGGCACCATGGGCATCGAGCCGGTCCGGGTGGACCGACAGCCGGTTCCAGCCGGTGACCCCGCGGCACACCTCGCCGCGCCGGCCGGGTCTGGCGCGTCGAGGCGCGACACAGACTCCGCCGCGCGAACACCTGCGGCGGGCGACCTGCCGACCTCTGGTGCGTTGGCGGCCGGCGTGGTGCCGGCAACCCAGGGACGCGACCATCTCGGCCCGGCGCAGGAAGCAGCCGGGCCCGCGTGGGAACCGCAGGGGATCGAGGCGGAGCCCCCCCTGCGGGCGCCTTTGCCGGGGGCCAGGCTCGCCGACGCGCCGGCCCCCCATGCCCACGACGTCCGCGCCCGCGAATCCAATGTCGATGTGAACCTACCGACCCGGGAAGCCGAGTCGGGGCGCCGGCCGCTGACCGTCGAAGAACTGGTCCGCGCGGCCCTGCGCGGAGCCGCGGTCGAGACCGCCCGGCCGGAGCGGATTCCCCTGGGCGCGCCGCTGCCCGCGAATCTGAACGCCACGCTCCAGACCGATGCCGCCAGGGACCTGTTCGCCTCGGCGACGGCTCTGCGCGAGACCCTGCTCCGGCAGGCCGCCGACCGGCCCGTTCCCGCGGCGGCGGCCGAACCCGCCGCGTTCGGGACCACCAGGGCCAGGCCGGCGCCCTCGTCCGGACAACAGGCTGACGCGTCCGGGGAGCCGCCAGCGGCCGACCCCCTGCCGGCCAGGCCCGTGCGCGACGGGGCATGGACCCCGGCAGATAACGAGACCGCGGGTCTCTCTGGCCGGACAGCCGCACCCTCCACCGGCCAGGACGGCGGGGCGCGGTCGGGCTCCGGTGAGCCTCAGCCACGGCCGAGGCCGCAGACGCACACGTCGGTATCAGCCGACGCGGCCGTGTATGCCGCCGGGACCCGGATGAGCGGCGCGGAACTGGCCAGCCGTGTGAGCGAACTGGCCCAGCGCCCGGCGGTGGCAACCCCGGCGCCCCCACCGCAGGAACCGACGGCCAACGGCGAACCCCTGAGCCACGCGGTGGTCCGGTCGCTCAAGTTCCAGTGGGCGCAGGGCGGGGGCGAGGCCCGGCTGCAGTTGCGGCCGGAGTACCTCGGGGACCTGAGCGTGTCCCTGCGCGTGAGCGGCGCGTCGGTGACGGCGATTCTGTCGGCCGAGTCAGCCTCCGTCCGCGCGTGGATCGACACGCACCAGTCCGACCTCCGCCGTGCCCTCGAAGCCCAGGGCCTGAGCCTGGACAGCCTCATCATCGACCCTGACGGCCACCCGCAGGAACGCCAGGAGTCGCCCGGCCGGCAGGAGCACCGCGCACCCCACCGCCGCCGCCACCCCGACGCCGGCCGGTTCGAGGCGCTGCTGTAAATCAACCCCGGGTTGATTTATGCACTGGAGATGCAGGGTGCATAAATCAACCCGGGATTGGTACGTGTCGGTCTACCGTCACCTGGTCCGGCCCGGCGGCCGGCCCAGGGTCGGCTTCCATTCCTGAAGATCCATCCAGTCAGCTACTTGCAGCCTGGCGTGGGCGGCATCCTCCTTGCCTAACACCCTTGCGGACGCACATGACGTGCGCCCCGAGGGTGATTCCGAAACATGGCCAAAGAGACTCCGGAGACGCCGGCGCCCCTGCCCGGGAAGAACAAGTCGAGCAAGAAGGGCCTCATCATCGGCCTGGCCGTGGCGATGGTCGCCGCCGCCGCCGGCGGCGGGGCGGCGTACTGGAAATGGGGCATGGCCGCCGCCAGCGCGGCTGCGCCGGCCGCCCACGCGGCGCCGGTTCCCGCCGTCGTCGAGGAACCCGGCATGGTGCCGTTCGAGCCGTTCCTGGTCAACCTCGCCGATGAGGGCGGGCAGTCGTACCTGCGGGTGACGCTGAACCTGCTGGTGGCCAGCGAAGAAGAGGCGAAAACGCTCGAAGGCAAGCCCGTCGTGCGCACCATGATGCGCTCGGCCGTGCTCGAAGTGCTCTCGACCCAGACGGCCGCCCAGCTCGTCACGCCGGAAGGCAAGGCGGAACTCAAGAAGGCGATTGCCGCCAAGATCGACTCCCTCAAGCTTCATGTCCGGGTGCACGATGTCCTCTTCTCCGACTTCGTCGTTCAGCAGTGACGCCGCTGCCCAGCCCGGGTGCGTCCAGTCCCCGCAGGCGCCCAGGGCGAACCCGGGGACCCCGGCCGCGCCCGCTGCGGCCCCGGGCAACGAACCACTTTTCCCGGGCCTGATGGACGTCTCGCTGCCCGTGGCCGTCCGCCTCGGGTCCGGCGCCATCACCGTCGGCGACTGCCTCGCGCTGCGGCCGCACAGCATCGTCCGTCTGACGCAGAACGTCGGCACGGACCTCGACCTCGTGGTCAACGGCGAAACCGTGGCCCGGGGCGAGGTGGCGATCGTCGACGACAGCACGTCCATTCGCCTCACCGACATCTCCGTGACGCCGGGCGACGGAGTGCCCGCATGATCGCGTGGGCCCTGCTGGCGCAGGAGTCGCCCCTGCCGTCCGCGGTGGATGGCACGGTGCTCCGGGCGTTTGCCGGCGTCGTTCTCGTCCTGGGGCTGGTGATCGGGCTGGCGATCCTGCTGCGCCGCGGCGTGCTCAGGCTGCCGGGGCAGCATGGGGCGCGGGTCCTGTCGGTGGAGACGGCGCTGTCGCTCGGCGATCGGCGGTCGGTCGTGATCGTCAACGCCGAGGGCCGGCGGTTCCTGCTGGGCCTCTCGACGACGCAGGTGAACCTGCTCAGCGAACTCGGGCCCACGCGGGCGAACTTCGACCGGGCCCTCGACCGCGCCACCTCGTCGTCTCCGGTGGAGCCCGCATGACCCGCTCGCTCGTTCTGGCGGCCGTGCTGCTGGCGCTGACGGCGTCGCCGGTCCTGGCGCAGGCGGCTGCGCCGCAGCCGCCGACGCGCCTCGACGTGCGGGTGGACGGCCTCGGCAGCGTGTCGGCGCCGATGGAAGTGGCGGTCCTCCTCACGCTGCTCACCTTCCTGCCGGCCATCCTCGTGACGATGACCTCGTTTACGCGGATCGTGATCGTGTTCCACTTCCTGCGGCAGGCGCTGGGCACGCAGGAGGTGCCGTCGAACCAGATCCTGATCGGGCTGGCGCTGTTCCTGACGGCGTTCATCATGGCGCCGGTGGGCACGGCCATCAACGACGCGGCGGTGCAGCCGGCCATGGCCGGCACGCTGAGCGTCTCCGATGCCATCTCGAAGGCCGTGCCGCCCCTGCGCGACTTCATGCTGAAGCAGACGCGCGAGACGGATCTGGCGCTCTTCGTGGAACTCAGCAAGGCGCCCCGCCCGAAGAGCCCGTCGGATCTGCCGATGCGGGTGGTCATCCCGGCCTACATCACCTCGGAAGTGAAGACGGGCTTCCAGATGGGGTTCTTCGTGTTCGTGCCGTTCCTGCTCATCGACCTGGTCGTCTCGACCACCCTGTTGTCGATGGGCATGATGCAGTTGCCGCCGGCGATGATCTCGCTGCCGTTCAAGCTGCTGCTCTTCGTCACCGTCGACGGCTGGTCCCTGGTGGTCAGCTCGCTCGTGCGGAGCTTCGCGTAGGAGACGCCCGTGCCCGAGGCCCTGATTGTCGGCATCACGCGCCAAGCCATCGAGGTGGCGCTGATCGTATCGCTGCCCATGCTGCTGGCGGGCCTGGTGGCGGGCGTCCTGGTCAGCCTGCTGCAGACGGTGACGTCGATCCACGACAGCGTCCTGGCGTTCATCCCGCGGGCGCTGGCCATCTTCGCGGTGTTCGCCCTGACGTTCCCCTGGATGCTCCGCGTCATCGCGGCCTTCTCGCGGCAGCTGCTGATGCGGCTGCCGGAGTTCGTGCGATGAACGATCCGCTGCCGCTCGTGGCGCTCGGGATTCTCCTGGTGCGCCCCGGCATGCTGATCCTCGCGACGCCGATCTTCGGCGGCACCTTCGTGCCGCCGCACGTACGCCTGGCCCTGACCGTTGTGCTCGCCGTGATCCTGCTGCCGGCCGTGCCGGTGCCGCAGCCCGCGTCGGCGATCGGGCTCGCGCTCGTCGTGGCCGGCGAGGCGGCTGTGGGCCTGGCGCTGTCGATGTCGATTCGGGCGCTGGTGGCCGGCGCGGAGCTGGCGGGCCAGGTGGCCGGGTTCCAGATCGGCGTGTCCTACGCGGCCCTGGTCGATCCCCTGACCGGCGCCCGCAACAACGTGCTGTCGCTCCTCTACGGGTCGCTCGCGATGGTGGCGTTCCTCGGGGTCAACGGCCACCACGCCCTGCTGCGAGCCCTGGTGGCGTCCTACGACGCGCTGCCGCCCGGCAACTGGCCCGTCGTCGCCGGCATGGGGGCCGGGGTGGGGCGCCTGCTGGGCCTGGTCTTCACCCTGGGCACGCAGCTGGCGATGCCCATCATCGTCGTCCTGCTGCTCGTCGAGGTGGTGCTGGGGCTCGTGTCGCGCGTCGCCCCGGCCCTGAACCTGATGGTGGTCGGCTTCCCCCTGCGGGTCGGGGTCGGCCTGCTGGTGCTGGCGACGGGCATCCAGGTGGTGCCCGGCGCGATCGCGCGGTACGCGCCGGCGGCCCTCGAGGCGGCCGTGCGGCTGGCCTGGGCGCCGCGGTGAGGGAGCGGGCATGAGCACGGACCGCACCGAGAAACCCACCGCGAAACGCCTGCGGGACGCCCGGGAAAAGGGGCAGCTCCCGCGGAGCCGCGATCTGGGCCAGGCCGGCGCGCTGCTCGCGTGCGTCATCACGCTGGCGTGGATGGGCGATCGGATGGCGGCCATCCTCACGACCGCAATCAAATCGTCGCTCGAGCGGATGGGCGACAACCCGCTGGCCGGCGTGAGCGCGGGCGAGGTGACCTCCCTGGCCGTGTCGAACTCCTTCGCGCTGGCCGCCATTGTCGGCCCCGTTGCCGCCGCCTCCATCCTGGCGGTGCTGGCGCTGCAGACGGCGCAGGGCGGGTTCGTGTTCGCCAGCGAGGCCCTGACTTTCGATTTCACCAAGCTGAGTCCCGTCCAGGGGTTCAAGCGCCTCGGGTTCTCGCAGAGCGGCGTCGAGCTGATCAAGGCCATGGTGGCGGCCACGGTGATCGGCGTCCTGGGCTGGCAGGCCGTGCGCGCCATGCTCGACCAGAGCCTCGGATTCGCGCGGGTGAATGCCGTGCCGGCCGCCTCCGTGGGCTGGGACGGCCTGCTGTCGCTCCTGCGCAAGGCGGCCATCGCGATGTTCGTCCTGGCGGCCGCCGACTACGGCGTGCAGCGCTGGCGGTTCATGAAGCAGCAGCGCATGACCAAGCAGGAAGTGCGCGACGAGTTCCGCCTGCAGGAAGGCAATCCGGAAGTGAAGGGGCGCGTGCGCCGCATCCAGCGCGACCTGGTGCGCCGGCGGATGCTGGCCGCGGTGCCGTCGGCGACGGTGGTCATCACCAACCCGACCCACTTCGCCGTGGCGCTCGAATACAACCGCGCCGTGCTGCCCGCGCCGCGGGTGGTGGCCAAGGGCCAGTCCTACATGGCCCTGCGCATCCGCGAGATCGCCCGCCAGCACGGGGTTCCCATCGTCGAGAACCCGCCCCTGGCCCGCGCGCTCTACAAGGGCGCCGAAGTGGGCGACGTGATTCCGGGCCCGTTGTTCGAGGCGGTCGCCGAGGTGCTCGCGTACCTGATCCGGCTCCGCCAGTTGGTGCTGTGACGCCGCGCTGGAGAGGATGAAGATGTCGGCACAACCCACCATCGCCCTGCAGGCCCAGCGGGCCGCGAAACTGGTCGGCCCGGGCGCCGTCGTGGCCGCGGTCGGCCTGATGATCGTCCCGCTGCCGCCCTTCATGCTCGACGTGCTGCTGTCGGCCGACATCGGCCTGGCCGTCGTCCTGCTGCTGACCGCCGTCTACATCCGCAAGCCCATCGAGTTCTCGGCGTTCCCGTCAATCCTGCTGCTGCTTACGCTGCTGCGCCTGTCGCTCAACGTGGCCGGCACCCGGCTCATCCTGCTGCACGGCCACGAGGGCGTGGACGCCGCAGGCCACGTCATCATGGCCTTCGGCCAGTTCGTGGTGGGCGCGAACTTCGTGGTCGGCATCGTCGTCTTCCTCGTGCTGATCGCCATCCAGTTCGTGGTCATCAACCACGGCGCGGTCCGCATCTCGGAAGTCACCGCCCGCTTCACCCTCGACGCCCTGCCCGGCCGCCAGATGGCCATCGACGCCGACCTGAACGCCGGCATCATCGACGACCGCGAGGCGAAGGCCCGGCGCGACCAGGTGCGGCGGGAGGCCGACTTCTACGGCGCGATGGACGGCGCCATCCGCTTCACCCAGCGCGACGCGGTGGCCGCCATCCTCATCACGGGCATCAACATCGTCGCGGGCCTGCTCATCGGCGTGCTGCAGCAGGGCATGGACATCGGCGCCGCGGCCGAGACCTTTACCATCCTGACCGTCGGCGAGGGCCTCGTCACGGCCGTGCCGGCCCTGCTCGTGTCGATGGCCGGCGCCCTGGTGACGACCCGGGCCACCACCGAGTCGGACCTCGGCGAAGAAGTGGCGAGCCAGCTGCTGACCGGGGTCCGGCCCATGGCCGTCGGCGCCGGCGTGCTGGTGGCCCTGGCGCTCATCCCGGGCCTGCCGAAGATGGCCTTCTTCATGGTCGCGGGCCTGATGGGGACGGCCGCCTACCTCAACCGGCAGCTGGCGAAGGCCGAGCCCGAGAAGGCCGAGGAAACGGCGGCGCCGCCCAGCGACTCGCTCGACGCGGCGGTGACCGTCGACCCGATTGCCGTCGAGATCGGGTACGCGCTCGTGTCGCTCGTGGACGAGCAGCAGGGCGGGACGCTGCTGTCCAGGGTGCGCGGCATCCGGCGCCAGATTGCCACCGACACCGGCGTGGTCGTGCCGCCGGTGCACGTGGCCGACAACCTCCAGCTGGCGCCGCGCGGCTACGCCATCCTCATCAAGGGCGTGGAAGTGGCCAAGGCCGAGCTCTATCCGGATCGGATGCTCGCCATCAACCCGGGCACCGCGACGCTGCCGCTCGACGGCATCCAGACGCGGGAGCCGGCGTTCGGGCTGCCGGCCTGGTGGATCCAGAGCGAACACCGCGACCGGGCTTCAGCGGCCGGGTACACCGTCGTGGACGCCACGACGGCCCTGTCCACGCACGTGTCCGAGACCGTCCGCGCCTTCCTGCCGGACCTCCTCGGCCGCCAGCAGGTGAAGGACATGGTGGACCGGCTGGCCCAGACGGCCCCGAAGCTGGTCGAAGACGTGGTGCCGAAGGTGCTGTCGCTCGGCGACGTGCAGCGCGTGCTGCGGCAGCTGCTGCGCGAGCGGGTGCCCGTCAAGGACCTGGCGACCATCATCGAAACCATGGCCGACGCCGCGGCGCTCTCCAAGGACACCGACCTGCTGACCGAAGGCGTCCGGCAGGCCCTGGGACGGGCGATCTGCCGCCAGTACCAGAACGAACGCGGCGAGCTGCCCACCATCAACCTCGCCCCGTCCCTGGAAGAGCGGCTGCTGGGGTCGCTGGTCCGCACCGAGCAGGGGCCGGTCCTGGCGCTGGACCCGCGGGAGGCCCAGAACCTGGCGGCCAAAATCGGCCGGGCCTTCGAAACCGCGATGGCACAACCCGTGCTTCTGTGCTCGGCGGGGTTGCGTCCGCACCTCTGGCGGTTGTTCTCGCGGGTGCTGCCTCATGTCGGGGTGCTGTCGCATCCCGAGGTTCCCACTCACGTGAAGGTGGCGCCTGTCGCCGTGCTCGACTGATATGTATCTGAGGACCTACCGCGGATCTTCCGTCAGGGACCTGCTGGCGCAGGCCAAAATCGAGCTCGGGCCCGACGCCCTGGTGCTGTCGACCCGGATGGTCTCGGCCGGCGGCCTGCGTGGCCTGCTGGGCGGCCGGGCCATCGAACTGGTGGCCGCCACGGAGCGGCAGGTGTCGAAAAACCGGACGGCCGAGCCTTCCCGCCGTCACGTGCCGGCTCCGATTCCGGCCCCCGAAAACGAAATCGCCGCCCGCCTGTGTGCGACCGGGCTCGACCGGAGCCTGGCCCTGGAAGTGGCCGCCGCAGTCCCGACCGGCCGCCGCAGAGCCGCGTCGGCCACCGCCATCCGTCAGGTGCTGGCCGAGCGGCTGACCCCTCTGGCGACGGGCGGAGAGGACTACCGGCCCATCGAAGTGTTTGTCGGCCCCCCGGGCGTAGGTAAGACCACGACGATTGCCAAGATCGCCTCGCAGGAACGGGCGAAACACGGTCGCCGGCTGACGCTGGTGTCGGCTGACGGCTACCGCGTGGGCGCGGTCGAACAGCTGCGCCTCTATGCGGACATCGTCGGGTCGCCGTTCAAGGTCGCGCGCAACGCCGCCGAGCTCGACAAGGTCCTGACCGAGACCCGCGGGCCGGTGCTCGTGGACACCGCCGGCCGCACGCCCCGTGACGGGGTGGCGCAGGACCTGTTCACCGTGCTGCGCGGCCGCCGGGACGTGCGCACGCACCTCGTGTTGTCGGCGGCCCTCGGGGCGGCCGACATGGATCGGACCATCGACCAGTACCGGTGCGCGGAGCCGCACCGCATCGCCTTTTCCCGCCTCGATGAAGCCGAGACGCTCTCGCCGCTGGTCGGCCTGCTGCGTTCTCAGCAGTTGCCCGTGTCGTATCTGGGAACCGGCCAGCGCGTGCCGGAGGACCTGGACCGGGCCACCGGGGCCCTGCTCGCCGCGCTGGCGCTCGGCGAGTCCCCCTGCCTGGCAGCGAGGCCCGCATGAGCGAGACCGCCACCCAGCCGCGTCGTCCCATCACCATTGCCGTCACGTCCGGCAAGGGCGGCGTCGGCAAGACCAACGTCGTGGTCAACCTGGCCGTGTCACTGGCGCGCCTGCACCACCGCGTCGTCGTGCTCGACGCGGACTTCGGGCTCGGCAACGTCGACGTGCTGCTGGGGCTGGCGCCCCAGTACCACATCGGCCACGTCCTGACGGGCGAGCGCTCGCTGCAGGACGTCATGGTGCCCGGCCCCCTCGGCATCCAGATCATTCCGGCGAGCTCGGGCCTGCGCGAACTCGCGGCCCTGACCGGCCGCCAGCGGCGCCGGCTGTCGGAGGCCGTGGAGCAGCTCTGCGGGGGGTTCGACTTCCTGCTGGTCGACACCGCGGCGGGCATTTCCGACAACGTCATCGAAATGGTGCGCGGGTCGCACCTGGCGCTGGTGGTGACGTCGGTGGATCCGACGGCGGTCGTGGACGCCTACGCGATGGTCAAGCTGCTGACGCGCAGCGACGCGCGCCTCGAGCTCGGGGTGCTGGTCAACGACGCGCGCGACAGCGACGATGCGCAGCTGGTCCACACGCAGCTCGAGATTGCCGCCACGCGGTTCCTTCAGCGGCGGATCGCCTACTACGGCCACATCGCCCACGATCCGGCGCTGCGCGACGCGGTGCTGGTGCAGCGGCCCGTGGTGGACCACGAGCCGCAGGCGCCGTCGAGCCGCTGCTTCCGGTCCCTCGCCTGCCGGTTGTCGAGCATGAGCCAGGGCGGGCCCGGCCTGCGCGTCGTGTCCCCGCGCGTGGCGGCGTGTCCGCCCGCCCAGACGGAGGTGCTGCAGTGCGCATGACCACTCCCGACGAGAACCTGCCCGAACGGGATCGGCTCGTCGTGTCGCACGTCGGGCTCGTCAAGGCGATGGCCCAGCGGCTGGCGCGGCGGCTGCCCGCCCAGGTGGAAGTGGCCGACCTCGTGAGCATCGGCGTGCTGGGCCTGGTGGAGGCGGCCGGCCGGTACCAGCCGGCGACCGGCGTGCCCTTCGATGCCTTCGCCCGCCGCCGGGTGCACGGCGCGATGCTGGACGCCCTGCGCGACCTGGACTGGGCCCCGCGGTCGCTGCGCAAGCTGCGCCGCCACGTCGACAGCACGATCGCGCAGCTGCGGTCGCAGGTGGGGCGCGAGCCGACGGAAGCCGAGATCTCCACGGCGCTGGGCATGAACGCCGAGCAGTACGCGGCGGCGCTGGAACAGCTGCGCACGCTGGAGGTGGCCATGATCCGGCCCCTCGAGGACACGACCTCGGACCGCCAGCCGCTGCTCGACGTCTGCATCGACCCCGACGAGGGACCGGACCTGCGTCTCGAGCGCCGCGAGCTGCGCCAGTTGCTGGCGGCGGCCATCACCGAGCTGCCCGAACGTGAACGCCAGGTGCTGGCCCTCTACTACGAAGAAGAAATGACGATGGCCGAAATCGGCGAGGTGCTTGGCGTGTGCGAGTCGCGCGTGTCGCAGCTGCGCTCGCTGGCCATCTCGCGCCTGCGCTCGGCGCTCCGGCCGCCGAAGGCCCTCGCGAAGGCAAGCTGATGGGCAAGATCCTCACCCAGGAAGAAATCGACCTGCTGCTGGGATCGGCCAGCGAGCTCCGCAAGGAGTCGCCGACGTCGATGCCGTCGGTGAACTCCGTCACCTACGACTTCCGGCGCCCCGACCGGGTGTCGAAGGAGCAGCTGCGAGCCCTGCACCTGCTCCACGACCGCTTCGCCCGCAACGTATCGGCCTCGCTGTCCGCGTACCTGCGCACGGTCACCGACGTGTCGATCGTGTCGGTCGAGCAGTTGACCTACGCCGAATTCCTGATGTCGCTGCCGGACCCGACGGCCTTCTACGCCCTCACGCTGTCGCCGATGGACGGCGTCGGTGCCCTGGAGCTGAACCCCACGCTGGCCTTCACGATGATCGACCGGATCCTCGGCGGCAGCGGCAAGGGCGTGCAGCTGAACCGTGCGCTGACGGAGATCGAGCAGAACGTCGTCGATGGCATCATCAAGCTCGTCCTCGAGAACCTCGGCGAGGCGTGGAAGTCCATCCACGAAGTGCAGTTCCGCATCACCGGCCGCGAGACCCGCCCGCAGATGCTGCAGGTGGCCGCGCCCAACGAAACGGTGCTGCTCCTGGTCTTCGACATCCGCCTCGGCGAGGCGCGCGGCATGCTCAACTTCTGCCTGCCGGCGGCCACCATCGAGGCCTTCGGCGACCTCTTCACCCAGGGCTGGTACCGCTCGCGCCGCGAGCCGTCGGCCGCCCAGCGCGAGGCCCTCTTCCGGTCCCTCGGGCGCGTGCCGCTGCCCGTGACGGCGTTCCTCGAGACGTCGATGACCGCGCGCGAGGTCGTCCAGCTGACCCCGGGCGACGTGATCTCGCTCGGGCGGCAGATTACACACCCGGTGAAGGTCCGGGTGGGCGCCACCACGAAGTACGCGGGCCGCCTCGTCCGGCACGGCGGCCGCATGGCCATCGCCGTGAGCGACGCGCCCGGCCGGCCGGGCGCCCAGACGCAGACAGGGAGCGCAGCGTGACTGAACGGGACGTCCTCCGGGCGCTGATCGAGGAACTGGCCAACGTCGCCGCGGCCATGGTCGGCGGCGACGCCCGCGTCGAGCCCGGCACGGGCGAGCAGGCGGCTGTCCAGGTGCTGACCTTCGGCGTGACCGGGCCCGTGGAGGGCCATGCGGTGCTCGGGCTGCACACCGATGACGCCCGCATGCTGGCCGGGCTCGTCATGGGATTCGACGAGCCGCCCTCCGACGATGTCATCACCGACAGCCTGCAGGAAATGTCGCAGCAGGCGGCCAGCGCCGTGACCGTCAGCCTCGGCGCGCCGCTCAAGGTCGTCGTGGACGGCCCGGTGCACGTCTCGGCCGCCGTGCCGACCACGGCCGACTGGGCGACGCTCTCGGCCGGCAGCCTCACCTTGCGCGTGGCCATGTGGCACAGCCTGGCGCCCGCGCGCACCGCCGCGCCCAGGCCCGCGGCTGCCCCGTCGGCGCCCGCGCCCCAGGGCCGCCCGCCCGCCGCATCCGCCGGCAACCTGGATCTGATCCTCGACATCGAACTGCCCTTGTGGGTACGGTTCGGATCGACCGCCATGACGCTGCAGGCGCTCTGCAAGGTCGGGCCCGGGACCACGATCGACCTCGAGCGATCGCCGGACGACCCGGTGGACGTCATGGTCAACGACACCGTCATCGCCCGGGGCGAGGTGGTCGTCGTGGCGGGGAATTACGGCGTGCGCGTGACCGAGGTCGTGAGCACGACGGACCGCATCCGGTCCATGGCCGGATAGCCGAGGCTGAGGAGGCCGCGTGATCTACGTCGTCACGGTGCTGATTGTCGTTGCCCTGGTGCAGAGCTGGCTGCTGTGGCGTCTGGTCCGCCTGATGGGGCAGATGGCGCGCTTCGACGAGCGCCTGACCCGCTGCACCCAGGGGCTGAACCTGCTGGTGGACACCACCGAAGCGGGATTCGCCATGCTCGGCGGGGAACTGGGGAAGGTCACGGCGGCGCCGCCGCCGCGCGCCGCCGGCAAGGGCACTACCAGACGCATCGTCAACGCCGCCAAGCGCGGGCGCTCGGTGCCCGAGATCGCCGCCCGCGAGGGGCTGTCGGAAGGCGAGGTGCGCCTGCGCATGCACCTGGCCGATACGCCGCCGGCCGACACGCCGGCCCGCCCGGGAGATCGCCGTGGTCCAGTGCGCCCGTAACGGCTGCCGCCGCCGCATCCCCGACATCCTGGCGGCCTACACGCCGCTGGGCATGTCCATCGACGACCACTGGTACTGCTCGACGCGGTGCGTCGAAGAGGCCGTGCGCTGCCGCATCCGGGACCTGCCGCCGGTGGAACCGGCCTACCAGCAGGGCTGGCGTTCGATGCGGCTGGGCTCCCTGTTGATCCAGCAGGCCGGCCTGTCGCGCGACACGGTCGAAGCCGCCCTGGCCGAGTTCGGCGGGGCGAACGTGCCGATCGGCCGCGCCCTGCGCGAACTGGGGCTCGTGTCGGCCGAAGACGTGCTGCGCGCCCTCGCCACCCAGGCCGGCGTCCGCTACCTGGCTGCGGTCAACCCGCAGGTGGTGGCCCACCGGCCCGGCGAGTTGCCGCGGGACGTCGTGCGCGCCCTCGGGATCGTGCCGCTTGCCGCCGATGCCCGCAAACGCGAGATGCAGGTGGCCTGTGCCGCGCCCGTGCCCGGCCTGGCCGTGCGCGCCCTGACGCGGCTCACCGCCTGGTCGGTCGAACCGCTCCTGGTCGCCGACGAGGTGTTGCCGCACCTGGTGGAACTCTACGCGTCGGCCCGCCACCCGCGGGCGGTGCCCGTCGGGGCCGTTTGCGACCCGCGGTCCGGCCCGGCGCGCGTCGCGCAGTTCGCAAAGCGACGCCGCGCCGTCCGGATGGTGCACGAGCGCTGCGACCCGTACGTGTGGGTCCGCCTGGACGGCAACGGATCGACAGCCGACGTCCTGATGATGATGCCCGAGCCCGGGAGGGGGTACTGATGGCCGGAGGGATCTACTCGGCGCTCAGCGGACTGCAGTCGAACACCGCGCGGCTGGATCGCCTGGCGACGGACATCGCCAACGCGGGCACCACCGGCTACCGGTCCGAACGTTCGGCCATGCAGCAGGCCGACCGGCCCAATTTCTCCGACATGCTCGACTCGGCCGTCGATGTCGCGCTGGCGCCGTCCTCGTCGGACTTCCGGACCGGCGCCATCGCGCCAACGGGCCGCGACCTGGACGTGGCGGTGGAGGGCGACGGATTCTTCGCCGTGCAGACCTCCGCTGGCGTCCGCTACACCCGCAACGGCCACTTCACACGCTCGGGTGACGGAATCCTGACCGCCACGGACGGCAGCACGGTCCTCGGGACCGACGGCAAGCCCATCAAGATGGCGTCGGGCGAGGTCGAGATCGAGCCCGACGGCACGATCAAGGCCGGCGGCGTCAGCGCCGGGCGCCTCCAGGTGGTGACCTTCGCCGATCCGTCGAAGCTCGTACGCGGGGATGGCGTGCGTTTCCGGGCCCCTGAGGGCGTGACGGCGCAGCCGGCCGAGGACATGCGGGTGAAGGCCGGCGCGCTCGAGCAGGCCAACGTCACCCTGCCCGAACGGATGGCACAGTTGGTGCAGTTGTCACGAGGGTTCGAAGCGCTGCAGCGCGGGCTGTCGGTGCTGACCAACGAGATCGACGGCCGGGCCATCGTGGAGCTGGGCCGTCGCTGACGGCAGCGGGGCAGGAGAACGGAACGATGATCAGGGCGCTCTACACGGCGGCCAGCGGGATGTCGGCCCAGCAGGCCAACATCGACAACGTCGCGCACAACCTCGCCAACGTGAACACCACCGGCTTCAAGAAGAGCCGCATGGAGTTCGAGGACCTGGTGTACCAGCAGGCCAAGGCCGCCGGCAGCCCCACGTCCACCAGCGGCGAGGCGCCCATCGGCCTCGAAATCGGCCTCGGCACCAAGCCCGTGGCCACCGCCCGCGACTTCAGCACGGGCAACCTGCGATCGACCAGCAATCCCCTCGACCTCGCCGTCGAGGGCCGCGGCTTCTTCCAGGTGTCGCTGCCCGACGGCAGCCTGGCCTACACCCGCTCGGGGTCCCTGCACCTCGACGCGCAGGGCAACCTCGTCACCGCCGAGGGCTACCCGCTCGATCCGCAGATCACGATTCCGCCCAACGCCACCGCCGTGACGATCGCCAGGACCGGCATCGTCTCGGTGTCGATGCCCGGACAGTCGGCGCCGCAGGAAGTGGGCACGCTCGAGCTGGCGAGCTTCCAGAATCCCGCGGGGCTCGAGGGCCTCGGCGCGAACCTCTTTGCCGTCACCACCGCCTCGGGCGAACCCACGACGGGCGTGCCCGGCTCGGACGGCATGGGCACCCTGGCCCAGGGCTTCCTCGAAGAGTCCAACGTGAGCGTGGTCGAGGAGATGGTCAACATGATCCTCGGCCAGCGCGCCTACGAAGCGAACTCCCGCGTCGTGAAGGCCGCCGATGAAATGCTGCAGCAGGTCAATCAGCTGGCGCGGTAGCGCGCGGCTCGTGACGGCTGCCGTCCTGCTGCTGGCCTGGGCCGCAGGCGCCGCCGCCGACGAGGCGTCCGTGCGCGCCGCCATCCTGCAGGCCGTGCAGGCCCGCATGGGGACGACGGCCGAGGTGCGGCTCGACGACCTGCGCGTGGACGTGCCCGCGGGCGCCGTGTCCATCACGGCCAGCCCCGAGCCGGGATCGCGCTGCGGCCGGCCGGTCCGCTTCGCGCTGATCGCGCCCCGGTCCGACGGCAAGCCCGGCGTCCGGCGGATCGGCTCGGCGGTGGCGGTCGTCCACGTCGCCGTCGCGCACGCCCGCGTGGCCCGCGTGGTCCCGAGAGGCACGACGATGGGCGGCGCGGACCTGGTCGAGAGCCGCGAGGATGTCGGCGTCATGCCGCTCACGCGGCCGATGACCGTCGAGGACGCCGCCGGCGGCCGGGCGGCCCGCGACCTGGTGCCCGGCGAGGTCGTCACGCCCGCCCTGGTGCGCCCGCAGCCGGCCGTTCGCAGCGGTGACGAAGTGGTCGTGACGGTGCTCGTCGGCAACGTGACGGTCACCGGGAAGGCCGTCGCGCAGCAGAGCGGCCACCGCAACGACCGTATCAAGCTGATCAATCCGGACAGCCGCCGCACCCTGGTCGGGCGCGTGACCGCGCCCGGCCGTGTCGAGGTCATCCATGGATCGTAAGTGCCGTGCGTCCGCCGCCCGCCTGGCCGCCGCCGTTGTCCTGGCGTGGACGACGGCTGCCGCCGCGCAGGAGCCGATTCCGAGCAAGAACGCCTACGAGACGCTGTACCCGCGCTACCTGCAGGCCGCGCGCGAAATGGCCGCGGCCGATACCAACTCGATCCGGTGGATGACCGGGCTCGGCGCCGACCGCCGCGCGCGCGAGGTGAACGACCTCGTCACCATCCGCGTGCTGGAGAACATCGTCGCCGAGGGCTCGGCCGACACCGCGCTGAACAAGGAGGGCAGCTCGTTCGGGGCGCTCACCAAGTTCTTCGGGCTCGAGACCAAGCTGCCGGACTTCATGGATCCGACGGCGCTCATCGACACCGCGAGCAAGACCGACTTCAAGGGCGGCGGCACGACCAACCGCACCGGCCTGCTGATGGCCACCATCACCGCGCGCGTCGTGGAGGTGCTGCCGAACGGCGACCTCGTCCTCGAGGGCGTTCGCGAGGTGGACATCAACGGCGACCGCCAGATCATCGTGCTCACGGGCGTCGTCCGCACGGCGGACGTGCTGCCCGACAACTCGGTGCTGTCGCCCAAGGTCGGGCAGTTCCGCATCCGCTATTTCGGGCAGGGCCTCATCAAGGACAACCTGAAGCCCGGCTGGCTCGTGCGTGTCCTGAACAAGATCTTCTGAGGACGACCGACACATGACCCGCTCACGATTCGCCCTCTGGTTGGTGGTATTCCTGGCTGTCGCCACCGCGGCGCCCCTCGCGGCGGGGCCCGGCACGGTACGGATCAAGGACGTGGCCAGCCTCCAGGGCGTGCAGGCGACGCCGCTCATCGGGTACGGCCTCGTCGTCGGGCTGAACAAGACCGGCGATCGGCGTCAGACGCTGTTCTCGGCCCAGACGCTGGCCAACATGCTCGAACGTTTCGGCGTCTCCGTGCCGGGCGAACGCATCAAGGTCGAGAACGTGGCCGCCGTCCTGGTGACGGCCGAGCTTCCGCCCTTCGTCCGCAACGGCGTGCGCATCGACGTCACCGTGTCGTCGGCCGGCGACGCCCGCAGCCTCCAGGGCGGCACGCTGCTCGCCACCCCGCTGCGCGGGCCCGACGGGTCGGTGTTCGTGCTGGCGCAGGGACCGCTGTCGATTGGCGGCTTCGGCGGGGGCTCCGGGGGCAACTCGGTGCAGGTGAACCACCTGACGGCCGGGCGCGTGCCCGCAGGGGGGCTCGTCCAGGTGACCTCGCGTGTCCAGCTTCCCGTGGCCCGCGAAGTCTCGCTGGCGCTGCGCGAGCCGGACTTCGTGAGCGCCCGCCGGATCAGCGAGGCCATCAATGCCGAGATCGGCACGCCCGTCGCCCGGGCCGTCGATGCCGCCACCGTGGTAGTGCGGGTGCCCGACGCCTACGTGGACGCGCTCCCCGAACTCATGGCGCGCCTCGAGCCTCTGGACGTCGCGATGGATGTCACCGCCCGCGTCGTGATCAACGAACGCACGGGCACCGTGGTCGTCGGCTCGCACGTGCGCCTCGGGGCCGCGGCGGTCGCCCACGGGAACCTGTCGGTCCGGATCCGGACCCGATACGACGTGTCGCAGCCTGCGCCGTTCGCGGAGCGCGGCGAGACCAAAGTGGTGCCCCAGCAGGACGTGGACGTCGAAGAAGGCGAGAACAAGCTGGTGGCGTTCGAGGAAGGCGCCACCCTGGATGCCGTCGTCAAGGCGCTGAACGCCCTCGGCGCGACGCCCCGGGACATCATCGCCATCATGCAGGCGCTCAAGGCCGCCGGCGCACTCCAGGCCGAGCTGGTCATCCTCTAGGCGAACAGAACGGGAAGGTGGATGCCGTGTCGGTGGACCGACTCCTCGCCTCGCCAGTGTCGATTTCCGGACCATCGCAGGTCGGCCGGGACCGCGAGGGACTGGAGCAACTGCGCGGCGAAGAACTGGCCCGGGAGTTCGAATCGATGCTGCTCCTGCAGATGCTCAGGCAGATGCGGCAGTCGATCCGGGACGGGTCCGAGGGCGAAGAGGGCCTGTCGGCCGACACGATGCTCGACACGGTAGATGCCGAACTGGCGCGCCAGCTCAGTCAGGCGGGAGGCCTGGGCCTGGCCGACATGATGGCCAAGGCGATCCGGACGCAGGCCGAGGCGAGGAACGCTGCAGCCAGCGGCCCTGTGTCGGCACCGGCTTCATCGTCTCAAATGACTGTGGAACAGGCATTTAGCCATGGTCACACAGCCGTAGCCAGGACCACCGTTCCCCTGGCTGGCCAGGCGGAGACCGGCGTCGAGGCGACCAAGGTGACGTCTGAGTTCGGCTGGCGTAACGACCCCTTCACCGGGGCCCTTCGTTACCACCGGGGCATCGACTTCAAGGCCGCGTATGGCGAGGGCGTGCCCGCTGCCGGCGACGGCCGTGTCGTGGAGGCGGCCGACAACGGCGCCTACGGCCTCACCGTAGTGGTGGAACACACAAACGGGATGAAGACCCGCTACGCGCACCTGTCGGCGATGGGGGTTGGCGTGGGGGATCGGGTCTTGCAGGGACAGGAGATCGGGCGCGTCGGTCAGTCCGGACGCGCGACGGGGCCGCACCTGCACTTCGAGGTCATTCAGGATGGGCGGCGCGTCGACCCCTCGATGGTCGTCGCGCTTCGAGGTTCGGGACTGGGCGGGTTAAAGTTGGCAGGCACGGCTGCCGATTTCCCCACTGGCGGGCGTACGTCCGCGCCTGCCATTTCAGGAGTCGACGATGAAGATTGAGGGTAACCGACCCAACCTCGAATCCGTCGCCGCCCAGCGAGCGGACCGCGTCACCATCGGGCGGGGCAAGACCCCGGCCGGCGTATCCTCGGCCCAGGGTACCGACAGGGTCCAGGTGTCTGACAGCGCAGCGCTGGCGGCTTCGGCCCGCCGGGCGGCTGACCAGGCCCCGGACATCCGCCGGGACCTCGTTGAGAAGATGCGGGCGAAGCTGGCGGCGGGCGAAGTGGGTTCGGATGCGGAGCGGCTGGCCGATCGGATGATCGACCACATGCTCGGCTGATCGCCCCTTCCCGCCACCTGGCGCGGCGCGGCGCGTGAAGACCGGCTCCTCCCCGGGGCCGGCGCGCACCGTTGCCGGCGCGACTCTCGCCCAGAAAGGGACCGGCACGTCCGGTCGACGAACGATGACGACCACCGACCGCGATCCGCGGCCGCACCCGGCCGCCCTGCGCCTGCGTGAGGCGCTCGAGACGCTCGCCGGCGCGCTGGCCACCGTGCAGCTCGACCCGCTGCTGGCTTCGGAGGCGACGCTGGCCCAGGCCCTGTCGGCGAGCGGGCACCCGGCGCCGGACGGCGCCTGGGACCGCGCGGCGACCGCCCGGGAACTGGCGGCGGCGCGCGCCACGCTGACGCGCTGCCGGCGGCTCGGCGCCACGCTCAACGATGTCATCCGGCTCTCGCTGGCGGCCCAGGGCCGTGCGAGCGGCTACGGCCGTCCAACCGATCTGCAGGGGAACGTGCCGGTGCACTCCCTGGAGGCGAACGCGTAGTGTCCGGACTCTTCAGCTCGTTGACGTCGGCGTCGCGGGCCCTCGAGGCCCAGCGGTTCGGCCTGGACGTGACCGGCCAGAACATCGCGAACGTGAACACGCCCGGCTTTGCCCGCCGCGAGATCCTGTTGACGGCGGCGCCGCCGGCCGATGCCTGGAGCGCGGGTTCCGGCGTGGACATCCAGGGCGTGCGCGCGGCACGCGACCGCCTGCTCGAGCGGCGGCTGCAGATCGAACGCCCCGCCGAGCAGCGGGAAGGTGCCATCGCCGATTCGTTGAGCATCGTCGAGGTGGCGATTGGCCGGCCGGGCGAGTCGATCGACGCGCAGCTGGATGTCTTCTTCAACTGGGCGGCCCAGCTCTCGGCCGACCCGGCGTCGTCGACGCTGCGGCATGAGTTCGTGTCCGCGGGCGAGCGGCTGGCGAGTGCCTTCGGGGAAATGTCCGAGCGGCTCTCGACGGCGCGCCGCCAGGCCGATGCGAACGTGCGGTCGGCGGTGACCGAGGCCAACGACCTGGCCGCGCAGATCGCGGCGCTCAACGCCAACATCGCCCGGGCGGGCTCGAATTCCCCGGGCGTCACGGCCCTGCGCGACCAGCAGAAGGTGCTGCTCGACCAGTTGACCGGCGTCATGGACGTGACGGTGATCGAGCGCGGCGACGGCGGGATCGACGTGGCGACGGCCGGCGGGCGGTCGCTGGTGATCGGCAACGAGTCGCGCGCCATCACGCTGCAGTCGATGCCGCCCGAGGGGTTGGCCGAACTGCAGTACGACGGCGTGGCCATGTCCCGGGACATCACCGGGGGCACGCTGGGCGGCTACCTGCACGCGCGCGATGGGCTGGTTCCCGACTACCTCTCGCGGCTCGACACGCTGGCCGGCAGCGTGGCGTCCGAGGTGAACGCGCTGCACATGACGGGGTTCGACAACGCCGGCAACCTGGGTGGCGCGTTCTTCACGTTCCAGGCCGGCCCCGGCGCGGCGGCCAGCCTGGCCGTGGAAGCGGCGATCGTCGCGGACCCGGGCCGGGTGGCGGCGGCCGGGCTGCCGATCGCCGGCGACAACCAGAACGCCCGGGCGCTGGCGGCCCTGCGCGATGCCCGGGTGCTCAACGGCGGCACGTTCAGCGATGCGTGGGCCCAGCTGGTCTACCGCGTCGGCAGCGATGCCCAGTCCGCGCGCCAGGAGCAGATCAGCCGCCAGGAAATCGTGCGCCAGGTCGAGGCGCTGAACGACGCCGTGTCGGGCGTCTCGCTGGACGAGGAGGCGATGATGATGCTCCGCTTCCAGCGCGCATACGAGGCGAACGCCCGGTTCTTCCAGACCGTGGATCAGGCGATCGAGACCCTGCTCTCGATGGTCCGGTAGGGACCGGGAACAGCGAGGGAACATGGCCGGCATCCGGGTGACGTTCAACACGAGCTATCGCGAGGCCTCCGAGTCGATCGCCGACGCCGCGGCCGAAATGGCCCTGCGCCAGCGGCAGGTGGCGTCCGGCCGTCGTATCCACGCCCCGAGCGACGATCCGGCGGCCGCGGCATCGGCGGTCACCGAGCGCACCGAACTTGCCATCACCGAGCAGTACCGCCAGGCCGCCGACACCGTCACGTCGCGGCTCACGGTGCTCGACACCGTGCTCTCCCAGCTCCTCGACGAGACCACGGCCGCCAAGGTGGCGGTGCAGTCCGGCCGGGGGACCGTGCCGGCGCCCCAGCGCAATGCGGCCGCGGACCAGATCCTGGCCATCCGGGACGCGATCTTCTCGACGGCCAACACCCAGTACCGCGGGGTGTATGTCCTGTCGGGCAGCGATTCGACCCGGGCGCCCTACACGAAGACGGCCGGCGGCATCTCCACGTACCAGGGCACGCACGCCCCGATCGAGATCGACGTCGACCGGCAGACCGCCGTGGACGTGGCGCTCGACGGCGACTCCGTGCTGCGCGGGGGCGATGCCGACGACCTGTTCACGGTGCTCGAGCACCTGGCGGCCGCGGTCCGCGCCGGGGACGAGACGGCCCTCAACGACGGGTCGGCGGCGCTCGATCGCGCCTTCGAGCGCATGAATCGCGCCCTGGGCCGCGTCGGCGCGGACATGGCGCAGGTCGACCTGCACAAGACGCACCTCGAGTCGCGCCGCCTCGCCAGCCGGGGCCGCGTGGACAGCCTGGAGAACGTCGATCTCGCCGAGGCGATCTCGGCCATGCAGCAGAGTGAAACCGCGTACCGCGCCGCACTGGGCGCGGTCGGACAGGGTACCCGCGTGTCCCTGATGGACTACCTCAAATGATCACAGCCGAATGCCAGGCCGACGATGTGAAGCCCATGGTTGCCGACACCGGACGCCTCCGCGTCCAGACCCGCTTCGGCGAGTTCGAGTCGGATCCCCGGAATCTGGTGCACTTCCCCATGGGCATCCCGGGGTTCGAACAGTGCCGCCGCTTCGTGATCCTCTCGTCGATCACGATGGCCCCGGTTCAGTGCCTGCACGCCGTGGACGGCCCGTCCGCGTCGTTCCTCGTCGTCGATCCGCGGATCGTGCTGCCCGACTACCGGTGCCTGCTGAGCGGGCCCGACAAGGAGCGGCTTGGCGTGACCGAGGACAGCCCGCAGCTGTGGCTGGCCGTCGTGACCGTCCAGGACGACGGCAAGGCGTCGGTCAACCTGCGGGCGCCCATCGTGGTGAACCCCTCGCGCATGATCGGCTACCAGGTCATGCCCTACGACAGCCTCTACCCGGTGCGGTTCCCGCTCTAGGCAGCCGGATGCGCATCCATTCACCTGCGCGCCCACAGGATCCCGGGCGCCGGCACCTGCAGTCACTCAACAGGATGTTGGGGAGGGCGGAATCGTGCTCGTCGTGACACGCAAACGGAACGAGGCCATCATCATCGGCGACGGGATCGAGGTGCGCGTGCTGCGCGTCGGGCGCGACGGCGTGCGCCTGGGCGTCACCGCGCCGCCCAGCGTGCCCGTGCATCGGACGGAGATCTACCGGCTCATCTGCGACGAGAACCGCGCGGCCGCCGGCGGGTCCCACGTGCCCGGGGACCTGGCGGCCCGTATCCGCCGCCAGAGCGCGCCGGACCCGGCGCCCGCCGCACCGGTCGAACCGTCAGCACCATGACCTTCGAAGACTGGCGCGACGCCGACGACCGCACCGTGGCGGCGCTGTTCGAGGCCGAGCAGGCGCGTTGGCTGGACACGCTCGGCTGGGACACGCGCGCGTCGTGGGCCATCGTGGACGAGGGGCGGCGCCACGGGCACGTGCCCGGCTGGATCCTCCGCGAACGGTCGGGCGCGGTGGCCGGCTGGACCTACTACCTGCTCCACGACGGCGACCTGCAGATCGGGGGCCTGACGGCGCCGCGCGCCACCGACCTCCGCCGCCTGCTCGATCGCGTGCTCGACGCGCCAGAAGCCACGCTGGCCTCGTCGGTGAGCGCCTTCGTGTTTCCCGCGCCGCCGTCCCTGGTGAGCGCCCTGACCCGCCGCCGGTTTGCCGTCCGCCGGTCGTTGTACCTCGCCCGTCCGATCGAGGCGGGGGCCCCCACGCCGGAGGGGAGCGGCCTCCGTCTCCGGCCCTTCGTGGAACGTGATCTCTTTCCCGCGGTGCGCCTGCTGGCGGCGGCCTACGCCGGCGTGGCCGGCGCCGAGTGTTTCGCGCCGCACGGCCGCCCCGACGAGTGGGCCCGCTACCTGCGTCAGCTCATCGACACGCCGGCGTGCGGGCGGTGGCTCCCCGAGGCGAGTTTCGTCGTGGCGGACGAGCGGCTGGAGCATCTCCGGGGACTCGTGCTCACCACGGCGGTCTCGGCAACAACCGCCCACGTGGCGCAGCTCGTCGTCGCGCGCGAGGCCCGCGGGCAGGGGATCGCCGACGCGCTCATCGCACGGGCCTGCGCGTCGGCCGCCGGATCCGGTCACGCGGCCATGACCCTGATGGTCGACGAAGGCAACGCCGCCGCCCGGCGCCTCTACGCCCGCCAGCAGTTCGTCGAAACCTCCGCGTTCGTGACCGCGCGCCGCCGGGGCCAGGTCCGCCTGCCGGTGGGGCGTGGGGCATGGGGCGTGGGGCGTGGGGCGTAGGGCGTAGGGCTCGTCAGAAGCAAGAAGCAAGAAGCAAGAAGCAAGAAGCAAGAAGCAAGAAGCAAGAATGGATCACGCTGTCACGCTGTACTGCGTGTACCGTGTCCCTTCTGGATTCTTGCTTCTTGCTTCTTGCTTCTTGCCTCTGACGAACCCCAAACTCCACGCCCTGAGCCCCTAGCCCCTCCGGTCAACCAGCCCCGCGCCCATCAGCGGCGGCGCGACGACGCGCCGGTACGCCGCCAGCGTGGAGCCGGCCGCGCCGACCGTCTGGGCCGCGAGGCGCCGTGCCATCTCGGCGTCCTGGAGCGCGCGGACGGTATCTTCATCGGAATGGATGATGGTCGCCACCAACTCGGCGGCGACGCGGTGCAGGGCCGCGATCTCCGCGAAGCCGTCCAGCGTGGCGGCGTCCTCGCGGTGGTTCGCCAGCGCCTCACGGGCCGGCCGCAGCTCGTGCTCGACCTTGACGAGCGCGGCCATGACGCGGTCCCGTTCCTGGGCGATGACGCCGAGCTGGCGGGCGTCCTGCTGGGCGGTGGCGTCGCGCTGGGCCAGGGCGAGGCGTTTCAGCGTGTGGAGCAGCGCGACCTCGGCGTCGAGCCCGGGCCCGTAGATGGCCAGCCACTGCCGCAGGTCGTCGCGGGTCATGGGGCGCCGACGGCGCCGGGCTTGCCGGCCGCAATCTGCTGCCAGCCGTCCCGCAGCGTGGTGAGGAGGCGCTGGGCCTCGTCCAGGACGGCCGGATCCCGCGAGGCGTTGAAGGCGACGATGCGGCCGGTGACGTAGGTGTACAGCTGGTCGAGTTGCGTGGCGATCTCGCCGCCGGCCTTCAGATCGAGGGCGCTCTGGAGTTCGGAGACAATGGCGAGCGCCTTGGACACCGCGTCGCGTTTGGCGCGCAGGTCGCCCGTCCGGAGGCCTTCGCGGGCCCGCACGAGATTGGTGATGGCTCCGTCGTAGAGCTTGACCACGAGTTCCAGCGGCGTGCCGCACTGCACCTGTGTCTGCTGGTAGGCTGCGGCGCCCCGCACCGGCGCGTACATCATCGGCTCTCCTCGCGATTCCGGATCAGAACAGGCTGTACTGGTTGCCGAGCGACGACAGGGATCCGGCCTGGCTGTTGAGCTGCCCGATCAGCATGTCCGCCGCGATGTACTCCTTCTGCAGGGCGGCCCGGCGGTTGGCCAGCCGTTCCTCCATGTCGCCGAGGCGCCGGTCCATCGCGGCCACCTGGTCGTCGATGCGGTCCTTCGTGGAGGCCAGCAGCCCGCCCGGCTCGGTGTAGCGCGCGACGGTGGCCTTGAGCGTGTCGAAGAGCCCGGCCGCGACGCCGTCGCCCATGAACAGGTCGCGCACGCCCGTGGCGTTCGACGACAGCGCGTCCGACAGCAGAGAAGAGTTGATCGTCAATTTGCCCGTCCGATCGAATTCGATGCCCACCTGGCCGGCGGACGTGACAGAGCCGCCGGCGGCGTAGGCGCCCGACAGCACGGATCGCAGTTCGTTGCGCAGGCTGCGGAAGAGCGGATCGCGCGTGATGCCCGACGAGGACGTCGACGACTGCTGCGCGTAGGTGATGAGCGCATTGTAGGCGTCCACGAAGCCTTTCACGAGGTCGCTGGTGGCATCGGTGCTTTCGGCGACGCTCACCGTGACCGTGGTGCCCGGCTGCTTGCGCAGGAGGTCCAGCGTGGCGCCGGGAATGGCGTTCTCGATGGAGTTGGTGGCGCTGGTCACCAGGACGTTGTTGATCAGCACCTGCGCGTCGGTGGCCTGCATCGCGTTGTCGGCGGTCGAGTCTCCGCTGACGCCGTCGGCGTCCGTGTCGGTGAAGGCCACGGTGGTGCCCGTCAGCTGGTTCGTCACCGTGAAGGCGCCGGCCGACCCGGTGCTCGTCCCGGTCAGTACCAGCTGATACTGATTCGTGGCGGCGCTGACGATGGAGGCCGTGACGCCGATGCCGTCGGTGTCGTTGATCGCGTCGGCCAGGCCCTGCAGCGTCACGCTGCCCGCGAGCGTCACGGTGACGCCGCCGATCACGAGGCTGCCCCCCGTGGCCACCGCCGTGGTGTCCCTGTCGGCCGCGCGGCTCGAGGTGGCCGTCACCTGGGCCCGGGCCAGCTCGTTGACAACCACATCGTAGATGCCCGGCACGGCATCGGTGCCGCCGCTGGCGGTCACGATGCTCTCGTCGGTCGACGTGACCGTCCGGCCGCCGAACGCCGACGTGCGCGTGAGGGCTTCGGACGCCGTCTCCAGGGCGCCGAGTTTCGAGGCCAGCGTCGAGAACGCGCTCGACTGGGTCTTCAGGGTCTTCTGCTGGGCCGTGAGGTTGTCGAGCGGGACCCGTTCCTGGGTCATCACGGCATTGAGGATGACGTTGAAGTCGATGCCGTTGGCGCCGCTGAAGGTGACCGCGCTCATCGATATGCTCCTCACCACGGGGCTGCCCGGGTGCGCCCGACCCGCGTGGCCGCCCGCGCCCCGGCGCGGAGGGTCGGCCTCCCGGCACACCTGTCGCCGTTCCGGACAGGTGAGGGACGGACGCCTGGTCGCGGGCTGTCGCCGCCCCGGCCCGTAATCCGGGGGCGGCCCGCGTGCCGGACGTCGGCGGGAAGGGCACCGGGCCGCTTCCCGCCGCGCCGACAGCAGGTCGTGATGCGAGATCCGGGCCAGCGGCGGCGCCGGACCGGGCGAGGGGCGGCGGGCGTCGACCGCCGGCCGCCCCCGCGAGGGTCTACCGCAGCAACGAGAGCACCGAGGAGCTCGAGTTGTTGGCCTGGGCGAGGGCGGCGATGCCGCTCTGCGTCAGGATGTTGTACCGCGTCATGTTGGCGGACTCTTCGGCGACGTTCGCGTCGCGGATCCGGCTCTCGGCGGCCTTGGTGTTCACCATCTGCGACTGCGCCAGCCCGATGGCGAACTGCAGCTGGTTCTGCAGCGCGCCGATCTTGGCCTGCGACGTGCCGAGCTTCTCGACGGCCTCGGCCACCTTGGTGACCGCGGTCTCGGCGCCGCTCTGCGACACGATCGTCTGGCCCGTGAGGCCCAGGTCGCCGGACAGGACCTTGGTGATCGTGCCGGTGATCTGGCCGTTCGCGCCGTCGTTGCTGACGAACACGGAGAAGCCGTGGTCGGTGTTCAGGCCGGCCACCGTGACTTCGCGGTCGATCTCCGTGATCACGTCGGCGAACTCGGCCTGCAGCGTGGTGCGGCTGGCGAGCGTAGTGGTCCCGGACGCCGACTGCGTGGCCAGCGTCGCGAGGCGGTCGAGCAGCGTGGCCACGTTGGCCAGCGCGCCGTCCTTGATCTGGAGGTCCGACAGGCCGTCGTTGGCGTTGCGGATGCCCTGGTTGATGACCGCCACTTCCTGGCGGTAGGCGTTGGCCGTCACCAGGCCCGCGGCGTCGTCGCCGGAGGCGTTGATGCGGAAGCCGCTCGACAGGCGGGTGAGGGCCTTCTGCAGCCCGACCTGGGTCGAGTGCAGGTTCGCCTGGGCGTTGGCCGCGGCGATGTTGCTGACAACAGAGAACGATGCCATTGCGTTTCCTCCTTGAAATCAGCCGGAGTCCCTGTCCGGCCGGCGGCGCACGGCGCCACCACGTTGAGTCAGACGGGTAATCGGAAGGCGGGGCGGCTTCTTTAACGGACCGGGCCGGCGAGGGGAACGGCGGCCCGGCGCGGCGTGCCGACCCGGGGGTCACCGCTCAGACGGGAACGGGCGTGGCGGTGATCGCCACGCCCGTCAGATTGCCGTGCCGGCCCGCGATCCCTACTGCCGCAGCAGCGAGAGGACCGACGACGTCGAGTTGTTGGCCTGGGCGAGGGCGGCGATGCCGCTCTGCGTCAGGATGTTGTACCGCGTCATGTTGGCCGACTCTTCGGCGACGTTCGCGTCGCGGATGCGGCTTTCCGCGGCCTTGGTGTTCACCACCTGGGAGTGCGCGAGCGCGATGGCGAACTGCAGCCGGTTCATCAGGGCGCCGATCTTGGACTGCGAGGCCCCCAGGACTTCCACCGCGGTGGCGATGGTCCCGATGGCGGATTCGGCGCTCGCCTGCGTGCCCAGCGACAGCAGGTCGATGCCCAGCGCCGTCGTGCTGACGCCCTCGATCGTGCCGTCCACGGTGCCGTTCGCGCTGTCGTTGCTGATGAAGACCGAGAACCCGGCGTTGGTGCTGAGCCCGGCCACCGCGACCTCGCGGTTGATCTCCGACAACACGTCCGTGAACTCCGCGTTCAGGGTCGTGCGGCTCGCCGCCGATGTCGTGCCGGAGGCCGCCTGCGTGGCGAGCGTGGCCAACCGGTCGAGCAGGGTGGCCACGTTGGCCAGTGCGCCGTCCTTGATCTGGAGATCCGACAGACCGTCGTTGGCGTTGCGGATGCCCTGGTTCACCACCGCGATTTCCTGGCGGTAGGCGTTGGCCGTGACGAGGCCCGCGGCGTCGTCGCCCGAGGCGTTGATGCGGAAGCCGCTCGAGAGGCGGGTCAGGGCGCGCTGCAGCCCGACCTGGGTGTTGTGAAGGTTCGACTGGGCATTGGCGGACGCGATGTTGCTGACGACGGAGAACGAAGCCATGGGAGATCCTCCTTGAAAGTTTCGCCGGAGTCCATTTCCGGCTGACGGGGTGTCGGCCCGTCTTGTTGCTGACAGGGAGGTAATCGGAAAGGCAGAGAAATCCTTTAACCGGATCGCTCCGGCCAAGGCAGGCTTCGCCCGATTCGGTGCCCAAGTGGCGTGGACACCGTCAGTTAGCCGGATCCGCGCCGCGAGACGGGTGGCGGATTCCGGTCGTGACGCCAGGCGGCCCGCATCGGCGCCCTGGCCGTGCCGGCATCAACTGGCGGCGGACGCAGCGCGGCACGGCAGGAGCGCGCCAGGCACCGGGCCGTCGGCCGGGCGCGTGGACGTGTCACCATCGCCGGCGGGTCCGGGCCGGGTGGATACCGGGGCCGGCACCTGCGGGCGCCTGCACGTGGGCCGATCTGACGTCGAGGGTCAGTGGAAGCGGGTCACCTCCCGGGGGCGTGTGGCGGCGGGCGCGGCGGCCCGGCCCGACTCGGAAAAGCGCGGGCGTGGCAGACCCGGGGTCCGCCACGCCCGGACGACGCTGACGGCACTACCGCAGCAGCGACAGCACCGAGGAGCTCGAGTTGTTGGCCTGGGCGAGGGCGGCGATGCCGCTCTGCGTCAGGATGTTGTACCGCGTCATGTTGGCCGACTCTTCGGCGACGTTCGCGTCGCGGATGCGGCTTTCCGCGGCCTTGGTGTTCACCATCTGCGACTGCGCCAGGCCGATGGCGAACTGCAGCTGGTTCTGCAGCGCGCCGATCTTGGCCTGCGACGTGCCGAGCTTCTCGACGGCCTCGGCCACCTTGGTGACCGCGGTCTCGGCGCCGCTCTGCGACACGATCGTCTGGCCCGTGAGGCCCAGGTCGCCGGACAGGACCTTGGTGATCGTGCCGGTGATCTGGCCGTTCGCGCCGTCGTTGCTGACGAACACGGAGAAGCCGTGGTCGGTGTTCAGGCCGGCCACCGTGACTTCGCGGTCGATCTCCGTGATCACGTCGGCGAACTCGGCCTGCAGCGTGGTGCGGCTGGCGAGCGTAGTGGTCCCGGACGCCGACTGCGTGGCCAGCGTCGCGAGGCGGTCGAGCAGCGTGGCCACGTTGGCCAGCGCGCCGTCCTTGATCTGGAGGTCCGACAGGCCGTCGTTGGCGTTGCGGATGCCCTGGTTGATGACCGCCACTTCCTGGCGGTAGGCGTTGGCCGTCACCAGGCCCGCGGCGTCGTCGCCGGAGGCGTTGATGCGGAAGCCGCTCGACAGGCGGGTGAGGGCCTTCTGCAGCCCGACCTGGGTCGAGTGCAGGTTCGCCTGGGCGTTGGCCGAGGCGATGTTGCTGACGACAGAAAACGATGCCATACCATCCTCCCTGATGTTGTGCCGGAGTCCCTTTCCGGCAGGCCGCCCGGTACGGGCGGTCCTCACGAACACGGAGGTAATCGGTATCGCGGGAATTCCCTTGAATGCCCGGCGGGCGGCCCCGAACGACCTGGCAGGGATTTCGCAGTCGCCAGGCTGGAACTGGAGGACCGCGTGACCCTGCTCGTGAACGGCTGTCGAACGTCCGTTGAGGAAACCCTGCGTACGTGGGGCGATCTCGTCGGGTTCCTGGATAGACAACTGGCGGACACCGGCCAGGTGGTGACGGCCGTTCGACTCGACGGGGTCGAGGAACCGGCCTTTCGGGACCCTGGCCTGTGCGCGGCCGCGCTCTCGGAACTGCGCAGCGTCGAGGTGGAATCAGGCTCGCCGCAGGACCTGGCGCGCCGTTGCCTGGTCGATGCCTCCGACGCGCTCCAAACCCTGGGCCGCGCCGCCACGGAGGCCGCCGATTCGTTCCGCTTCGGCCGCATCGACGAGGGCCGGCAGGCCCTTGAGCAGATCGGCCAGGGCCTGATCACCGTCCTGCGCATCATCGCAGCTGCCGGCCTCGCCCTGCGGCCCGAACTCGATGCCGCCGCCCACGACGGTCAGACACTGGCCAGCCTGACGGTGTGCCTGGACCGGGCCGTGAGCGACCTGGTCGCCGGGCAGCAGAATCAGGACTGGGTGGCGGTGGCCGACGTGCTCGAGTTCGACCTCGAGCCGGCCACCACGGCATTGCGGGGGATTCTGGGCGGGAGGTAGGCTGGGACAGAAGCAGAAGCAAGAAGCAAGAAGCAAGAAGGGATCACGCTGTCACGCTGTATGTGGACCGTCCCCCGTCCCTTCCGGATTCTGGCTTCCTGCTTCTGACACGGTTCCACGTTCCTACGCCCTCACGCCCTCACGCCCCACGCCCCACGCCCCACGCCCCGAGCCCCAAGCCCACGCCCCTGGTATCCGCCTTGCAATCCAGCCATCCGGAGAGCGGCGCCGCAGGGCGCCCGTCGCGCAAGTCGCTGAAAAGACGACGTTTCGATGCCGCTCGAGAC
>CAYNDV010000005.1:0-72670 GCA_964396055.1 uncultured Vicinamibacterales bacterium
CGAGGTAGAGCATCGAGGCCACGGCGTCCACGCGCAGGCCGTCGATGTGGTACTCGTCGAGCCAGAACAGCGCGTTGGCCAGCAGGAAATTGCGCACCTCGTGGCGGCCGTAGTTGAAGATCAGCGTGCCCCAGTCCTGGTGCTCGCCCTTGCGCGGGTCGTCGTGCTCGTAGAGCGCGGTGCCGTCGAAGCGAATGAGGCCGTACCAGTCCTTGGGGAAGTGGCCGGGCACCCAGTCCAGCAGCACGCCGACGCCGGCGCGGTGGCAGGCATCGACGAAGTACTTGAAGTCGTCCGGGGTACCGAAGCGGCTCGTCGGCGCGAAGAACCCCGTCACCTGGTAGCCCCACGATCCGGCAAACGGGTGCTCCATCACCGGCAGCAGCTCGATGTGCGTGAAGCCCAGGCCCGCCACGTACGGCACCAGCTGATCCGCCAGCTCGCGATAGCTCAGAAACCGGTTGTGTTCGTCGCGCCGCCACGATCCGAGGTGGACCTCGTACGCCGACACCGGCCGCTCGATCAGGTGGCCGTTGGCCGCCCGCGACGCCATCCACGCCTCGTCGCCCCACGCGTAGCCGCTGTGCCACGCAATGGAGGCCGAGCGCGGCGGCACCTCGAACTGCCGCGCGTACGGGTCGGCCTTGAGCACGCGCATGCCGTTCTGCCACCGCACCTCGAACTTGTACTTCTCGCCGTGGCCCAGGCCGGGCACGAAGATCGCCCACACCCCCGACGAGCCCTGGGGCGTCATGCCGTGCGCCTGGCCGTTCCAGCCGTTGAAGTCGCCCACCACGGCCACGCCCGCGGCATTGGGCGCCCACACGGCGAAGCGCAGCCCGCTCACGCCGTCGTGCTCGACGACGTGCGCGCCCAGCTTGCGGTAGATCTCGAAGTGGCGGCCTTCGCCGAAGAGGTGAAGGTCGAGGTCGGACAGGAGGGATGCGTCGTTCATGGCGGTCATCAGTACCCAGCGCCTGCGGTCCGGAGTTCGTCGCGGGTCAGGACCCACGGACCAGTGCCCACGAGAGTTGCCCGTCCCTTCGTGGCGTCCGGCTTCAGCCGGACGCGATGAACTCCCCTTCAGCCACGAGAACGGCCTCGCCACCGACGCGCACGCTCGTGATCTCCGCCCCGTCGACGCCGATGGCGATGTGAATCCAGCTGGGCCGCCCCATCTTCGCGCCCTGCAGGCTCAGGATGCCGCCGGCCCGCTCCGGCGGCACCACGCCGCACCTGACGAGGTAACACCCCAGCGGCCCGCTGGCCGACCCCGTAGCCGGGTCCTCGAAGATGCCCAGCCGCGGCGCGAACATGCGCGAGTACACGGTGGCGGCATCCGGTCCGCCCTCGGTCGAGAAGACGAACGCGCCGTGGTCGTCCGCGCCGGCCGCGCGGCACATCGCCGTGAACGCTGCGCCGTCGGCCGACGCCGCGTCCACGTCGGCCCGCGTGCCCAGCGGGATGAAGACGAACGGCACGCCGCACGAGACTTCCTGCACCGGCAGGCCGGTGCGCCGGATGGCCAACTCGTCCACGCCCACGGCGCGCGCGGCGGCCGCCACATCAGCGACCACCGGCCCGAAGACCGGCCGCCGCTGGTTCATCCACACGAAGCGGGGTGCGCCGCCGCTCCAGTCGATGTCCACCGGCGTCGGCCCCACGTTGAGTCCGAACACCCAGCGCGCCCGCCCCGCGGGAATGATGCCGTCGTGCGCCAGGGCGAAGGTGGACCCCACCGTCGGGTGGCCGGCCATGGGCATCTCCTCGCCGGGCGTGAAGATCCGCATGCGGATGTCGGTGTCGGGCCGCTCCGGCGGCAGGACGAACGTGGACTCCGAGAAGTTGATCTCGCGGGCAATCGCCTGCATCAACTCCCCGCTCAGGCCGTCGGCCTTCGGGAAGACCGCGAGCTGATTGCCGCCGAACCGCCGGCTGGTGAACACGTCCAGGTGCAGGTATCGGTATCGCTGGGACATCGGCACGACCTCAGCCGCCACGGGGAGCCGGAACGCCCTCCATGCTACCCCCAAACGGCACCGCGGGCGTGAATCGCGTGGGCTGCCGCACGTCACAGGCCGGCAGGTTTGACGTCCGCACGGCCTTGCAGGCTGTTAGGATGGGGGGTCATCGTCGGCCCTGCGGCGGACTGTCCCGGAAAGGGGAAACGGTGTGATGCCGAGGAACACCTGCCCGTTCGCCTTCGTCACTCTACTCGTGCTGGCGCTTGGCGCCGGCGCCCTCGCGGAGACCACCATGCAGCCAGGCACGTACGCCACGTTCCAGACCACCGACGGCACGTTCACCATCCGGCTGTTCGAGGCCGAGACCCCGGTGACGGTCGCCAACTTCATCGGACTCGCGGAAGGCACGATCGAGTGGACCGACCCGCGCAACGGCAAGAAGACGAAGCAGCCGTACTACGACGGCACCATCTTCCACCGGATCATCGACGGCTTCATGATCCAGGGCGGCGACCCCCTCGGCCAGGGCACCGGCGGGCCAGGCTTCACCTTCAAGGACGAGTTCCACCCGTCGCTGAAGCACGCGAAGGAAGGCATCCTGTCGATGGCCAACCGCGGGCCCAACACCAACGGCGGCCAGTTCTTCATCACCCTCGCGCCGACGCCCTGGCTCGACAACAAGCACAGCGTCTTCGGCGAGGTGGTGGAAGGCATGGAGGTGGTCCGCCAGATCGGCAAGGTGCCCACAGGGGCCGCCGACCGCCCGGTGAAGGATGTGCGCATCGAAAAGGTCACGATCACGAGGCGGTGATGAGGGGAAGGCCGTTCGGCCGTTCGGCCGTTCGGCGGTCACGCGCGCGCGGAGTACACCTATGCGTCATTCACCGGTCGGACTCGTGCTGGTGCTGCTGGCCGTCGGTTTCTCAGCCGCAGACCCTCTCCCCGCGACCGCGTCGCGTGTGGTCGACTACCAGATCAGCGTGAAGCTGGACCCGCAGACGCACCAGCTCACGGGGACGGAGCGTCTCACGTGGCGCAACCCGTCCTCCGAGCCCGTGCCCGACCTGTGGTTCCACCTGTACCTGAACGCCTTCAAGAACACGAAGTCGACCTTCTACCGGGAGTCGGGCGGGCAGCTGCGCGGCGACCGGGCAGCGTCCGATTCGTGGGGCTGGATTGACGTCACGTCAATCCGGCTCTCGGGCGGAGCGGATCTCAAGGGGGCCCTCACCTTCGAGCATCCGGACGATGACAACGCCGACGACCAGACGGTGGCCCGCGTGCTGCTGCCGGAGGCGGTGCCCGCCGGCGGCTCGGTGACGCTGGAGATCGCCTTCACCGCGAAGCTGCCGCAGGTGTTCGCCCGCACCGGCTACAAGGACGACTTCTACCTCGTCGGCCAGTGGTTCCCGAAACTGGGGGTCTACGAGCCCGCCGGCATGCGGGGCCGCGCCACGGGGGGCTGGAACTGCCATCAGTTCCATGCCTCGTCCGAGTTCTACGCCGACTACGGGACCTTCCGCGTCGAGATGACGGTGCCGTCCAGCTACGTGCTGGGCGCGACGGGCGTGCGGGTGGCCGAGCGGAAGAACGCCGACGGCACCACCACCTACACCCACGAACAGGCCGACGTACACGACTTCGCCTGGACGGCCGACCCGGACTATCTCGTCGTGAAGGACACCTTCTCGGCCACGAAGGACGTCACCCCGGCCGAATACCAGCGGATGGCCCAGCTCCTGGGACGGTCCCTGGACGAGGTGATGCTGTCCGACGTGGCAATCACCGCCCTTGTCCAGCCCGACCACGCGCCGCAGGCGCAGCGGCACATCGACTCGGCGAAGGCCGCCATCAAGTGGTACGGCCTCTGGTATGGACGGTATCCCTTCAAGACGCTGACCGTGGTGGACCCCGCCCCGGGGGCCGGCGGCGCCGGGGGCATGGAGTACCCGACGCTCATCACGGCGGGCACCAGCTTCGTCTTCAACCGGTGGCCCCTCGACAAGGTGCGCGGCCTCGAGATGGTCACGATCCACGAGTTCGGCCACAACTTCTGGTACGGGCTCGTGGGCAACAACGAGTTCGAGGAGGCGTGGCTCGACGAGGGGCTCAACTCGTACTCGACCGGCAAGGTCATCGACACGGTGTACGGCGCGGACCGCGGGATGGTGGAGTTCCTCGGGCTGCGCATCGGCGAGGCCGACGTCCTGCGCGTCGTCAACAGCCCCGAGGCGAAGTACAACCGCATCCTCGCCCGGGCGTGGGACTACGTGCCGTCGGGCGACTACGGGTTCTATTCGTACCAGAAGCCCGAGCTGATGCTGCGCACCCTCGAGGGGCTGCTCGGGCAGCAGACCATGGCCCGCGTCATGCGGACGTACCACGAGCGCTGGCGCTTCGGGCACCCGCGCAGCGACGACTTCTTCGCCGTGGCGAACGAGGTGGCGGGTCAGGATCTCACCTGGTTCTTCGACCAGATCGTCCGCGGCACCGGCACCGTCGACTACGACATCGGCTCGGCGATGACCCGGCAGCTGCCCGAGCCGCACGGCGTCTTCGACACGCCCCAGGGCCGCACGACCGTCTCGCGCGCGGACGCGCTGAAGGTGGACGCCGGGCGCGCCGCAGAGAAGCGCGCCCAGTACGAGTCGGTGGTCATCGTGCGGCGCCGCGGCGAAGCGTACGTGCCCGTGGAGGTGGCGTTCAAGTTCGAGGGCAAGCCCGTGGAGCGCCTGGCGTGGGACGGGCGCGACACGGCGAAGAAGTTCCACTTCCTCCGGGGCGAGAAGCTGGAATGGGTGGACATCGACCCCGATCGCAAGATCGCGCTCGACACCAACTGGCTGAACAACGGCCGGCGCATCGGCCCCGACACCCGGGTGTCCACGACGTGGACCGCCCGCTGGCTGTTCCTGGTCCAGAACGTCGTGGCGTGGCTGGGTCTCTGAGGCACCGGAGGAGGACGATCATGCTGACCAGTCTCATCAAGGGCCTCTGGACCGCGCTGAAGACGCCGAAGCTCGTGCTGCTGCTGTGGCTGTGGACGCTGCTGCTGGGCCTCGCGGCGGCCATGCCCGCGCGGGCATGGTTCAGTGCGGCCCTGGATCGGTCGCCGGAGGCCGCAGGGCTGCTGACCCGCTTCAGCTTCGGCACGTTCGCGGATCTCTCGAAATACCAGGCCATCGGGCCGCTCGCCCTGCTCGTCGCCGGCATCACCGGCATCGCCATCGTCGCCCTGGCCGGCAGCGCGTTTGTCGGCGGCGGCCTGATCGAGGTCATCGGCAGCCCCGCGGACTCGCGCACCTTCATGCACCGCTTCTTCCGGGGCGGCGGCCACTTCTTCTGGCGGTTCGTCCGGCTCGCCGTGACGGCGGCGGTGCTGGGCGGCGTCGCCGTCGCGGTGGCGGCGGCCGCGGCAGGCGCGGCCGTCGAGCCCTTCACCGACTCGGAGTGGGAACCGGCCGGCCTGTTCTGGGGCCTGGTCGCGGCGGGTCTCGCCGGGCTCATCGGCTTGTGGTTCGTCCTGGCGCTCGACTACGCCCGGATCCGCACGGCACGCGACGGCAGCCGCGGCATGGTGCGCGTCTACCTCGGATCGCTGGCGTTCGTGGCCCGGCACGTCGCCGGCACCTACCTCATCGCCCTGACGTGCCTGGCGGTGACCGGCGCGCTGCTCTTCGCCTACGTCGCGCACGAGGCCGCCTGGACGATGTCTTCCTGGGCCGCGATCGGCATCCTGATCGCCACCCAGCAGGTCATCGTGCTGGCCCGCGCGGGCGTGCGGGTCACGCAGGTGGCGGCCGAGTGGCATTACTTTGCGGCGGCAGCGCCCCTGGTCCCGGCCACGTCACCGGTTGCGGCGGTGACGACGGCGGCGGTGGTTTCGTCGCCCGCTGAACCGGTGGCCGCCCCGCCAGACGAGCCGACACCCGAGGCGGGCGTGGCCCCACGGCAGGAGTGAGGCCCGGGCCTGCCCATGCCTCAGACGCCGCTGCCCGCTTCGCTGCTGGCCTTCGCCACGACCCTGCACGTCGCCCTGCTCGTGCTGCGGCGGCACCGTCATCCAGCTGGGTCGTTCCCCTGGCCGGTGCTGCCGTCGATCGCGTTCGCCGCCAGCCCGTGGGTGTTCTCGACCACGACCGGCACGGCCGCGGGCCTGATCGTTCACCTGGCGTGGTTCATGGCCTGCGAATGGCTGATCCCGCGCCCCGCGCCTCCGTCCACGGCGACGGTCGCGGCGCCACCATCGCCGGCGCCCGCCGCTCGTCCGATCGCCACGCCGCGCGATTTCGTGCCGCTGCCCGTGCTGGCCGTCGTGGACGAATCGCCCACGATCCGCACGTTCCGCCTGTCGAGACCGTCCGGCTTCGCCTTCGAGGCCGGCCAGTTCCTCACCGTGCGGATCCAGGCGGACGGCAAGCCGCTCGTGCGCTGCTACTCGATCAGTTCGGCGCCCGAGGCGTCGGGCTACCTGGAGATCTCGGTCAAGCGGCAGGGACGGGTGTCGGGCCTGCTGCACGCCACGGTGCGGCCGGGTTCGCACCTCATGGTCCGCCCTCCGGCCGGCCGGTTCGTGTACCCGGCCCGCGACGACCGCCCACTCGTGCTGGTGGCGGGCGGCGTCGGCATCACGCCGCTCATCGCGATGCTGCGCCACGCGGTGGCCACCGAACCGGGCAGGCCGGTCACGTTGTTCTATTCGGCTCGGGGCCGCGACGAACTGGCCTTTGCCGACGAGATCGCGTGGCTGACCCGCCGCCATCCACAGGTTCGTGTCGTGACGATCCTGACCGGGCTGCCCGGTGCCGCGCCCGGGAACGGGCGACTGGGCGGCAACGTGCTCGCCACGCACATCCCTGACGCGGCCCACGCCGTGTTCATGATCTGCGGACCCGAGGCCATGATCCGCGACGTCCGCGCGGCGCTGACCGATCTCGGCGTGCCGGCCGATCAGATCCGGTCCGAGGTGTTCCAGCCGGCGGCCGCCATCGGCGCGAAACCGGCCGCAGACACCGAACAGCCGGCCGCCGCCCATGGCGTCGTCACGCTCACCCTGGCCCGCAGTCGGCGGACGGTACCCGTGCCGGACGGGCAGTCCCTGCTCGAGGCCGCCGAGGCTGCCGGGACCCCGGTGCCGTCGTTGTGCCGGGCCGGCGTCTGCCGCACCTGCCGGACCCGCCTGGTGTCGGGCGAGGTGTCGTGCTCCTCCGACGCGCTCGACAGCGCCGAGCGGGCCGAGGGCTGGACGCTGCCCTGCGTGGCCTGGGCGAAGACGGACTGCACGCTCGATGCGTGAGAGGGCCATTCGGCCGTTCGGCCATTCGGCCCTGTGACCATTCAGCCGTTGGGCCTACAATTCCCCCGTGACCCGTCGACGAGACCCCTTCGCGCTCGTACACGTGCTCGTCGTGAGCGCCATCGCGACGCTGCTGGTTGGCATCTGGGTGTTCATCGACCTCGGCGGCTGGTCGTACTACACCACCCCGCTGCGGGTTCGCGGCTACGCGCCGGCGCACGCCGCCCTGAAGCCCTCGGGCACCGTGGCGCACCTGCTGGGCGTCATCGGGCTGGCCATGATGACGGTGCCCGTCGTCTATTCGGTCCGGAAACAGTGGTCCCGGCTGGCGAACGCCGGGTCGCTGGCCACCTGGCTCGAGGTGCACATCTTCTGTGGCACCGTCGGGCCCGTCCTGGTCACGTTGCATTCCTCGTTCAAGTTCAACGGCCTCATCTCGGTGGCGTACTGGTCGATGGTGCTGGTGGCGCTGTCCGGCTTCGTCGGGCGCTATCTCTACGTGCGCATCCCGCGGACGATTCGCGGGGTGGAGTTGTCCCGCGAAGACATCGAGCGGCGGACGTCGGCGATCACGCAGAGCGTCGCGACGCTCGGGAGCGGCGAAACACTCGACCTCCTGCGCGACGCGCGAGCCGACACGTGGCGGGCGCGGCGCCGCCTGCGGCGCGCGCTGATCGCCGCAGGCGTCGATGCCGCGACGGCGCAGGGGATCACCGAGACCCTGGCGGAACGCGACGCGCTCACGCGGCGGCTGCGGCACCTTGCGCGCACGCAGCGCCTGTTTGCCGCGTGGCACGTGTTCCACCTGCCACTGGTCTACGTGATGTTCGGCATCGCCGCCCTGCACGTGGCGCTCGCGATCTACATGGGCTACTCATTCTTCTGAGGCCGTTCGGCTGTGGGCCGTTCGGCCACTTGGCCTTCTGGCCGATCGGTCGGACGTCGATGTCGCCGAGCCTCGAGCCGAACGGCCTCTCTGCGATCCAGTCTCATGACCGGGGTGGCACGCCGGATGCTAGACTCCCGCCTGGCAATCTCCGGCAACACCCTGTCGCGCCCCCACCGCGGCGTGCGCGATCGTATTGGCTGCCGCGATCGCCGTTCTCTGTCCCCGGGGGCCCCATGCCACGTGCCATCCTTCCGGCTGGTCCGGCGAACCGCTTCAGCCAGATCGCCCGCCTCGTCCTCCTGCTGGCCGTCGGCGTGCTCGTGACGGCCCGCCCCAGCGCGGCACAACTGGGCCAACTGGCGTCGCCGGGACCGCTGTCCAAGGCTCACGCGTCCCTCGAAGGCGCGGCCAACTGCCAGAAATGCCACGAACCCGGCCGGAAAGTCACAGCGTCGTTGTGCCTCTCCTGCCACAAGCCGGTCGCCGACCGGATCCGGTTGAAGAAGGGCGTCCATCGGGAGGTCGGGGACGACTGCGTCGGGTGCCACGTCGAACACCAGGGCCTGGATGGCGAACTGCGGCCCTTCGATCCCTCCGGGTTCAATCACGCTGTGGACGCGGGCTTCCCGCTCGACGGCCGCCACGCCCCGATTGCCGGCAGCTGCGCGAAGTGCCACAAGACCCGGTCGTTCCTCACCGCGTTACCATCGTGTAATTCCTGCCACACGGACGAGCACAAAGGGACACTGGGCACCGACTGTCAGCGTTGCCACACCACGGCGGTGCCGTTCAAGGCCGCGAAGAACGTCTTCGATCACGGGAAGACCGCCTTCCCCCTGGCGGGGGCTCACCAGCGGGTCGACTGCGCGAAGTGCCACGTCAACGGGCGCTACAAGGGCCTGGCCTTTGCCCGGTGCACGGACTGCCACACGTCGCCTCATGCGCCATCGATCGGGGCCGACTGCCTGACCTGCCATACCAGCGACGGCTGGCGCACGCAGAAGATCGACCACGCCCGGACGGCGTTCCCGCTGCGCGGCGCCCATGCGGCGGTGCCGTGCGCGAAGTGTCATACGAAGCCGGCCACGAAGGCGAAGCCGAAGTCCGCCACGTGCGCGTCGTGCCACGCGGATCCGCACAAGGGCAGCTTCAGGCAGGACTGCTCGGCGTGTCATACGGAGAACGGCTTCAAGAGCGCGCGCTTCGACCATGCGACCACCCGGTTCGCCCTGACGGGCCGGCACCAGGCGCTGGCCTGCGCCGCCTGCCACAAGAACACCCCGTCGGGCGGACAGGCGCGTCCGGGCACGACGGTGGACTTCCGCGGCCTGCGCACCACGTGCGTGTCGTGCCACCAGGACGTGCACAAGGGCGAACTGGGCACGGCGTGCGAGTCGTGCCACACGACGGCCACCTTCAAGGTGTCGTCGTTCCAGCACCCGCGGTTCCCCGAGTTCTTCGGCGGCCGCCACAAGGGCGTCGCCTGCGCCGCGTGCCACGTGCCCCAGGCGCCAGCGGCCCCGGCCCGGACCGGCGCGCCGGTGAGCGGTATGCGCTTCAAGGGGCTCGCCAACGCGTGCACGGCCTGCCACAAGGACCCGCACCTCGGGCAGGTCGGCACCGCGTGCGAGTCGTGCCACACCGTCGACGCAGCCAGGTTCGCGCCGGCGAAGTTCTCGCACGACGCGGCGGCGTTCAAGCTGACGGGCCGGCACCAGGGCGTCGCATGCCGCCAGTGCCACAAGCCCGAAACGGGCGCCTTCCCGGCCGGGCGCGGCACGGCCGTTCGCCTGAAGGGCCTGTCGGCCGCCTGTGCGTCGTGTCACCGCGATCAGCACCTCGGGCAACTGGGCACGGCATGCGAAACCTGCCACACGACGGCGTCCTTCAAGGTCCCGTCGTTCACCCACCGGAACCAGGCCCGGTTCATGACGGGCCGTCACGCCGCGCAGCCCTGCTCCGCCTGTCACAAGTCCGAGGAGCGCGCGTACCCCGGCGGCACCGGCACGGCCGTCCGGTACACGATGGGGCCGTCGTGCGCGGCGTGTCACACGGATCAGCACCAGGGCCAGATGGGGCCGGCATGCGAGCGGTGCCACACGCCCGAATCGTGGCGGGTGGTCTCGCGCGCGTTTCACAAGACCGGTGTCTTTCCCCTCGAGGGCCGGCACCTCGCCGTGGCGTGCGCCGCGTGCCACGTCAACGGCGCCATCAAGGGCACGCCGACACGCTGTTACGACTGTCACTGGATCCGGCGGCAGGACGACCCCTACCGCACGCGCCTCGGCAACGAGTGCGAGACGTGCCATCGGCCGATCTCGTGGGCGGCGGTGAACTGGAACCACGGCACGATGACGGGCGTGCCGCTCAGTCCGGTGCACAGGGCCCTGGGCTGCGACGGCTGCCACAAGACGAGGACGTTCACCCGCGGCAGCGTGACCTGTTTCTCGTGCCACCAGGAGGACTACCAGGCCGCGCGCGAACCCAATCACGCCGCCGCCGGCTTCCCGACGACATGCGAGGCCTGCCACCGGGCCTCGCACGTGTCGTGGACGCAGACGACCTTCAACCACAGCGCGAGTTTCCCCCTGGCCGGCACCCACGCCACGCAGACCTGCGCGGCGTGCCACCGCAACAACGTCTACACGGGCACGCCGCGCGACTGCGTCGGCTGCCACCGGGCCGACTACGACCGCACCGCGGCGCCGCCCCACGCGGCAGCGGGCTTCCCCGTGTCGTGCGAGTCGTGCCACCGCTTCACCGACGCCAGCTGGCGGGGCGCGGCATTCAACCACAACACGTTCTACCCGCTCGCGGGGACGCATGCGACGCAGGCGTGCGCGGCCTGCCACCGCAACAACGTCTACAAGGGCACGCCCCGCGACTGCGTCGGCTGCCACCGGGCCGACTACGACCGCACCACCAGCCCGAACCACGCCTCCGCAGGATTCTCGACGGCGTGTGAGTCGTGCCACCGCGCCTCCGACACGACGTGGCGGACCACTTTCAATCACAACGCGGTGTACCCGTTGACGGGCCGGCACGCGGCCGCCGACTGTGCGGCGTGCCACAGGAACAACGTCTACAAGGGCACGCCCCGCGACTGCGTCGGCTGTCACCGCACCGACTACGACCGCACCACCAGCCCGAACCACGCCTCCGCAGGGTTCCCGACCACGTGCGAGGCGTGCCACAGGGCCTCGGACACGACGTGGCGGACCACCTTCAACCACAGTGCGGTCTACCCGCTCGCGGGCCGTCATGCCACCGCCGCCTGCGCCTCGTGCCACGTCAACAACATCTATAAGGGCACGCCGCGCGACTGCTTCACGTGCCACCGCGCCCGGTACGACGCAACGACGAGCCCCAACCACCGCGCCGCGGGGTTCCCCACCGCGTGCGAGCAGTGCCACAGCCCGGCGGCCGCCGCGTGGTCCGCGAGTTTCGACCACAACCGTTTCTTCCCGCTCCTCGGGCGCCATCTGAGCGCGCCGTGCAGTTCGTGTCACCGCAATAGCGTCTACCGTGGCACGCCGCGCGAGTGTTACCCGTGCCACCAGGCGCAGTACGACGGCACGCGCAACCCGAATCACCGGGCCGCGGGGTTCCCGACCACCTGCGAAACGTGCCACCGGGCCGCGGATTCGTCCTGGAGCCAGGGGCGCTTCAATCACACCTGGTTCCCCATCACGTCGGGCAAACACGCCGGCCGCCAGTGCGCGGAGTGCCACCAGGATCCGGGCAACTACAAGGTGTTCCAGTGCACCACCGCGTGCCACCCGCGCGGCGAGATGGACGATGAACACCGCGGCCGTGCCGGATACCGCTACGAGTCGGCCGCCTGTTACAGTTGCCACCCGACCGGGCGCGACGACTAGAGGAGGCGATGATGCACAGGCTCTCTCTGCTCAGCGCCCCGTTCCTGCTCGTCGCAATCCCGGCCGCGGCCGCACCCGCGCCCACGCTCCCCCGCTGGGCCCGCGTGTCGTTCTTCACGCACGCCGCCAGCACCACCCAGACCGACGGGTCGTCGGTGTCGTTCAGCGAGGTGGTCACCAATGTCGCCGCCCAGTCGGCGCAGCGCCCTGACGGCGGCTTCGAGTACGGGCTCGACGCCCGCTTCGGGGCCTACCCCTCGTCAGAGGACCGCGAGCAGCGCGTCTCGATCTACGACGCGTACGTCGCGCAGCGCCTGGCCGACGGCCGCCTGCTCGTCAAGGGCGGGCAGATGTGGCTCAACGACCTCGGCGCCCTCGGATCGGTCGCGGGCGGCCTCGTCGAGTATCGGCAGGCCGCCGGCGGATCGAGCCTGCGATGGCGGGCAGGGGCCTTCGGCGGCGTGGAACCGAAGATCCTGGAGATCGGCTACGTCCCGGGAATCCGGAAGTTCGGCGGCTACGTCGCCCTCGAGGGCGGCGGCGCCAGGAAACACGTCGTCGGGTACGTGAATGTCAGGAACGAGAGCCTGACCGAACGTTCCGTCGTCACGATGACGAATTACGTCCCGATCCAGCAGCAGGTCTTCGTGTACCAGGCCCTCGAGTACGACCTGTCCGGCCCCGGCGGACAGGGTGACGGCGGGCTCACGTACTTCTTCGTGAACGCGCGCGTGGCGCCGGTACGCCGGGCCGACGTCCAGCTCACCTTTCACCACGGGCGGTCCATCGACGCTCGCTCCGTCACGGACGACATCCTGAACGGGCGGCCGGTGAATCCCCGTGCCCTGGAGGGGTATCTCTTCGAGTCGGTCAACGGCCGGGTCACCGTGGAGGTCCTCAAGAACGTGCGGGTGTTCGCGGGCTATGGCCGGGACAAGAACGACAGCGACGACGAGGCCACCGGCCGGGTCACCTTCGGCCTGTTCTCGTCCAACCTGTTCGGGACCGGGATCGATCTCAACGTCTCGGACTACCGGTACCACCGCGGGAGCGAATCGTCATACGACTCCTGGTACGTTTCGGCAGGCCGGTCGATCGGGTCGAAGCTCTACCTCACCGGCGAGTACTCGTCGTCGCTCTCGGTCCTGCGTTACGCGCAGTCGAGCGGCGTCGTGATCGAGAGCCGGCCCTCGACAGACCGCTTCGGCGTCAGCGCCCTCGTCTACCTCAACCGGCGGCTGTCGCTGCTGGTGACGGCCGAGCACACCACCGGCGACGAGTACGACGAGAACCGCCTGCTGGCCGGCCTCGTGTACCGGTTCTGACGGGCGCGGCCCGAGCCCCAACAGGGTCCCGACCGGGATTTCGTGGGGACGGCAACTTCCCTGTTACAATGGCGGGTCGGTCTATCGGCCACGCACACCCTGGTGCCCCGCCCGCCACGCCCCCTGGCAGGCGGGTGATGCGCCAGGTTCATGTACGCACGGACCTCGGACACGCAGGGCCCCCCATGCGCTCCCGCAGTGCTGCAGGATGGCCCCGGCGGACCCGGATCCGGCCGGCAGGCTGCTCCGCCGCGATTCGCCACGCGGCTACGAGGGGGTTTCATGAGTCTTTTCGCGCGTACGGGATCCACCACCGCCATCGCGGCCCGGCTGGCCGTGTGCCTGCTCGCGGCGTTGCCCGGGCTGGTGCCGGGCACGGCCTGGGCCGGCCAGTCCGGCACGGCCGCGGCTGAACAGGCCGAACCGCCGGCCGAGAAGGCGCCGTCCGCCTTCAAGTGGAACTGGGACAACACCATCACCTACGGCATCGGCGTCCGCGTGGCCGATGCGGACAAGGACCTCATCGGCAAGGCCGCCGGGGGCAATGCCTTCTCGGTGAACTCCGACGACGGCAACCAGAACTACAAGAAGGGGCTGTTCACGAACGCCGTGAAGATCACGAGCGAGTTCGAGTTCAGCTACAAGAACGTGGGCGGCTTCGTCCGCGGCTTCGCGTTCTACGACTTCACCAACGAGAACGGCGACCGGGCGCGCACGCCGCTGACCGAGGACGCGAAGGACCGCGTGGGCAGCCGGGCGGAGTTCCGCGACGCGTTCCTGTGGGCGCGGTTCCGGCTCGGCAAGCTGCCGGGCGAGATCCGCGGCGGCTGGCAGGTGATCAACTGGGGCGAGAGCACGTTCATCCAGGGCGGCATCAACGCCGTGAACCCGGTGGACGTCAGCGCCCTGCGCGTGCCCGGCGCGGAGTTGCGCGAAGCGCTGCTCCCGGTGGGCGCCGTGAAGTTCAGCGTCAAGCCCTCGTCGAACACGTCGCTCGAGGCGTTCTACCAGTTCGCCTGGGAGCAGACGAAGATCGACCCCGTGGGCAGCTACTTCAGCACGTCCGACATCGCCGGCGCCGGCGCGTCGAAGGTCATGCTCGGGTTCGGATCCGTCCCGGACAGCGTCAATGCCGGCCACGCACCGTTCCCGCCGACCTACAGCCCGGTCGGCTCGGTCGTCCCGAAGAAGGACGACCAGAAAGCCAGTGACGACGGGCAGTACGGCGCGGCGCTGCGCCTGTTCGCGCCGGCCCTGGGCGGCACGGAGTTCGGACTCTACTACCTGAACTACCACAGCCGCCTGCCGCTCATCATGGCCAGGACCGGAACGGCCCAGGGCCTGTTCGGGGGCAACTACGCGGCAACGGCCCACTACTTCCTGACCTACCCCGAGGACATCCAGCTCATCGGCGGCAGCTTCAACGCCCAGCTGGGCCGCACGGGCATCGCGCTGCAGGGCGAGGTGTCGCACCGCCTCGACGTGCCGCTGCAGCTCGACGACGCGGAGCTGCTGTATTCGGCGCTGACGCCCCTGCGCCGCCTGCCGCCGCTGCCGCAGCTGGCGCCGCTCATCGGCCTCGGCACGCTGCTCGCCAACAACGCGCAGACCGGCGCCTACGAATTCGACCAGCTCGTCACCGGCTACAAGCGGTTCGACACGACCCAGGTGCAGCTGACCGCCACCAAGGTGTTCAGCCAGGTCTTCGGCGCGGACCAGATGACGCTGGTGGCCGAGGGCGCGTGGAGCACGGTGCACGACATGCCCGATCAGAGCGTGCTCCGCCTGGACGGGCCGGCCACCTACACCAGCGGCAACGCCATCTTCACCCAGGCCGGCATCCAGCCCGCCACCGAAGCCGCCTCGGCATTCCCGACGGCGAGCGCGTGGGGCTACGTGGTGGCCGGGCGCCTGGAATACAACAACGCCATCGGCGCCACGTCGATGATCCCGCGCTTCTCCTTCGCGCAGGACGTGTCGGGCATCTCGCCGGGGCCCGGCGGTAACTTCCTCGAGGGCCGCAAGTCGCTCACGCTCGGGCTCGGCTTCCAGTACCGGATCAACTGGGAGTTCGACGTCAGCTACACCAGCTTCTTCGGGGCTGGCCGCTACAACCTGCTCGGCGACCGCGACTTCGTGGCGGCCAACATCAAGTACTCCTTCTGAGGCAGATCATGCGAACGACGGCACGATATCTCGCGACTTTCACGCTCGTTCTCGCGGCAGCTGCCGTGTGGTTCACGGCGGTTCCCTCCGGCCAGGGCGGCCTGCCGGCCAGCCTCACGCCCCTCGGCGGCGAGAAGGCGGGCAACGCGGCGGGCACCATTCCCGCGTGGGACGGCGGCATCACGAAGCCGCCGGCCGGGTACGTCCCCGGCCGCCACTACGTGGATCCCTTCGCGGCCGACAAGCCGCTCTTCACGATCACCCAGCAGAACGCCGGTCAGTACGCCGCCCAGCTCTCCGAGGGGCACAAGGCGATGCTGAAGACGTACCCGACCTTCAAGATGGTCGTCTATCCGACCCGCCGGTCGGCTTCGGTGCCGCAGCGCATCTACGACGCGGCGCAGAAGAACATGACGACCGCCAAGCTGGTCAACAACGGCAACGGCGTGGACGGAGCCCTGGCGGGACCGCCGTTCCTCACGCCGAAGACCGGCCAGGAAGTGATCTGGAACCACCTGCTCCGGTTCCGCGGCGAGACGATGGCCCGCTGGATCTCGCAGGCGACCCCGACGCGCGGCGGCCAGTTCACCGTCGTCGACTTCGAAGAGGAGTCGATGGTGGTGTACGCGCAGCCGAACATGACCGCGGCGGCCCTCAACAACCGCCTCGTGTACTTCAAGCAGACCGTGACGGCGCCGGCCCGGCTGGCGGGCGGCATCCTGCTGGTGCACGAGACCCTGGACCAGGTGAAGAAGCCGCGTGACGCGTGGCTCTACAACCCGGGCCAGCGCCGCGTGCGCCGGGCGCCCCAGGTGGCCTACGACAACCCCGGCACCGCCGCGGACAACATGCGGACCACCGACCAGCTCGACCTGTTCAACGGCGCGCCGGACCGCTACGACTGGAAGCTCGTCGGCAAGCGGGAAATCTACGTGCCGTACAACGCGTACCGGCTGCAGGATCCCAAGCTCAAGTACAAGGACATCGTCACGCCGCTGCACATCAACCCCGAGCACCTGCGCTACGAGCTGCACCGGGTGTGGGTGGTGGAAGCGACGCTGCGCACCGGCGAGCGCCACATTTATAAGAAGCGCGTCTTCTACATCGACGAGGACAGCTGGTCGGCGCTGATCGTGGACCAGTACGACAACCGCGACCAGCTCTGGCGCGTCTCCGAGGGGCACGTGATGAACTTCTACAACGTGCCGCTCGTGTGGACGTCGGCCGAGGTGCACACCGACCTCCAGGCCGGGCGCTACCTCGTCATGGGGCTCTTCAACGAGAGCCGGCCCCACAACTTCCAGCTGAAGCGCAGCGAGGCGGACTTCACCGCCGACGCGCTCCGGCAGGAGGGCGTGCGGTAGTCAGGGGGCAAGGGGCAAGGGGCAGGGGGCAAGGGAAGATGACTGCACAGCGCATGTTCTCGACACACCGCAACCAGCGCCCACTCTGCTCCGGGCCGCTCCTGATCGGGGCGGCCGCCCTCGTCGCCGTCGTGGCGGCGGGCGGCAGCGCCCTCGGGCTGGCACAACAAGCGCCTGAGTCGGGGGCCGAGCGGGCCGTGAAGGCCTTGCTCGCCCCCGAGTCGTGGCTCACCGACGTGGCCGCCCGGGACGGCGGTCTCGTCGCCGTGGGCGAGCGCGGCCATATCCTCCGCTCCACCGACGGCGGACAGACGTGGACGCAGTCCGACGTGGAGACCCGCGCGCTGCTGACGGGCGTGGCGATGCGGGGCCAGCTGGGCTGGGCTGTCGGCCACGACGAAGTGGTGGTCCGGACGCGCGATGGCGGTGCCACGTGGCAGCGCGTGCACAACGCGCCGGAGCGGGAGCAGCCGTTGCTCGACGTCTGGTTCGCGGACGATCGGCGCGGGCTCGCCGTCGGCGCCTATGGCACGCTCGTCGCCACCGCCGACGGCGGGGACACCTGGGACTCCCGGACGATCCACGAAGACGACGACTACCACCTCAACCAGATCGCGGCCGCCGCCGACGGCACGTTGTTCGTCGCGGGGGAAGCGGGCCACCTGTATCGCTCCACGGATGCGGGCGCCACCTGGCAGCCGCTCCCCTCGCCCTACGAGGGATCGTTCTTCGGGCTGCTGCCCCGCCGCGACGGCTCGCTGCTGGCCTTCGGCCTGCGCGGCCATCTCTACCGATCCGCCGACCGGGGCGAGACGTGGACGGTGATCGAGACCGGCACGGTCGAGACGCTGACCTGCGCCCTGGAACTCGGCAACGGGCGATTCGTGGTCGGGGGCATGGCGGGCACGCTGCTGTGGAGCGATGCCGCCGGCACCGGCGTCACGCTGCAGGAACTGCCCGACCGCAAGGCCATCGTCGCGCTCGCCCCGGGGGCGGACGGCACGGTGACGATGGTGGGCGAAGGCGGGGCGCGGCGCGCCCGAATCCCCCAGTAGGCAGGTCGAAGCATGTCGAAGCTCAACGTCGCGGGGCGTCTGGAACACCTGATCTTCACCCATCGCCTGGCGGTCATCGTCCTGTTCGTGCTGGCGACGGTCGGGTTCGTCTGGGCGGCCACCGGGCTGCACATCGACGCGGGGTACACCAAGCAGCTGCCGCTCAAGCACCCGTACATGGCCACGTTCGTGAAGCACCAGCAGGAGTTCGGCGGCGCGAACCGGCTGCTGGTGGCGGTGGTGGCCCGCGACGGGAACATGTTCACGCCCGCGTTCTTCGACGCCCTGAAGCGGGCCACCGACGAGGTGTTCTTCCTGCCGGGCGTGGACCGGGCGAAGGTGCAGTCCCTCTTCACGCCGAACGTCCGGTTCACCGAGGTGGTGGAGGACGGCATCGCCGCGGGCAACGTGATTCCGGACGACTTCGAGCCGACGCCCGAGGGCCTGGCGGCCGTGCGCCGCAACATCCTCAAGGCGAACATCGTCGGCCGCCTCGTGGCCAACGACTTTTCGGGGGCCATCATCTCGGCGGAACTGCTGGAGTTCGACCCGCAGACAGGCGCCAGGCTCGACTTCATCGCGGTCGCGAACGAGATCGAAACGCGGGTGCGCGACAAGTTCGACGCCGACGTTGTGCCGGGATCGCCGGTGGACGTCCACATCATCGGCTTCGCGAAGGTCATGGGGGACATGGCCGCGGGCGTCCAGCGGGTGCTGCTGTTCTTCGTGGGCAGCTTCTTCCTGACCGGCGCCCTGGTGTACCTCTACGCGCAGTCGCACCGCCTGGCCGCCCTGGTGGTCGTCGGCGCGGTGACCGCGGTGATCTGGCAGCTCGGGGTGATCAACCTGCTGGGCTACGGCATCGACCCGATGTCGATCCTGGTGCCGTTCCTGGTGTTCGCCATCGCCGTGAGTCACGGCATGCAGATGGTGAGTTCGTTCGGATCGGACGTCTTCGACGGGGCCGACGCCATGACGGCGGCCCGGCTGAGCTTCCGCCGCCTGCTGGTGCCGGGCATGGCCGCCCTCGTGACGGACGTGGTCGGCTTCGTGACGATTCTCTTCATCGAGATCCGCGTCATCCAGGAGATCGCCATCGCGGCCGGCATCGGCGTGGCCGCCATCATCCTGACGAATCTCGTCCTGATGCCGGCGGCGCTGTCGTACGTGCACTTCGAGAAGGACTACCCCGAGAAGCTGCACCGCCGGGCGCGCCACATGGAGCCGCTGTGGCGCCGCTTCGCGCTGCTGACCCGTGGCGTGCCGGCCGCGATCATCATCGGGGTGGCCGTCCTGCTGGGCGCCTGGGGCGCGTGGAAAGGCGGCCAGGTGCAGATCGGCGACATGCACCGGGGCGTGCCCGAACTGCGGGCGACGTCGCGCTACAACGTCGACACGGCCGTGGTCACGTCGAAGTTCTCGATCGGCGTGGACATCCTGAACGTCATCGTCGAGACCAAGCCGCAGGGGTGCGTGGACTACGGCGTGATGCGCACGATCGACGACTTCTCCTGGCGGCTGGTGAACCTGCCGGGGGTGCAGTCGGCCATGGACCTGCCCGGCATCGCCAAGCAGCTGAACGCCGGCTGGAACGAGGGATCGCCCAAGTGGCGGGTGCTGGCGCGCAACACGTCGGTGCTGACCCAGTCGGTGACCTACGTGCCGACGTCGAGCGGCCTGCTGAACGCGGATTGCAGCGTGATGCCCGTGATGCTGTTCACGCGCGATCACAAGGCGCAGACGATCCGGGAGATCGTCGACGAAGTGAAGCGGTTCGAGGCCGGGCACGGCCACCCGGACGTGTCGTTCAAGCTGGCCACGGGCAACGTGGGCGTGATGGCTGCCACCAACGAGGCGGTGGCCGCGGCCCAGTGGCCCATCATGCTGTTCGTGTTCGGCGCCGTGATTCTGCTCTGCCTGCTGTCGTACTGGTCGGTGCGGGCCACGATCTGCATCCTGGTGCCGCTCGGGCTCGTGTCGACGCTCTCCTACGCGCTGATGACCGTGCTGGAGATCGGGCTGAAGGTGAATACCCTGCCGGTGGCCGCGCTCGGCGTCGGCGTGGGCGTGGACTACGGCATCTACCTGTACAGCCGGTTCCGGACCTACTACAAGGCCGGCGACACCCTGCGCGAAGCCTACTTCAAGACGCTCGAGGTCACGGGCAACGGCGTGTTCTTCACGGGCCTCATTCTCGCGTTGGGCGTGGGCACCTGGATCTTCTCCCCGCTGAAATTCCAGGCCGACATGGGCGTCCTCCTGGCGTTCCTGTTCCTGATGAACATGCTCGGGGCGCTGGTACTGCTGCCGGCGCTGGCCCGCTGGGTGCTGAACAGCCGCAAGCGGCACCAGGCGTAGGCGCCCGCACCGGTGGCGGGCCCGGGTGCATCGCGGGGTCTTGCCAAAACATAGGAATATTCTTATATTCAATGGCGTGACGTCATCTGAGCTGCCCGTGGTCAAGGCCGAGCTGTTCCAGGCCCTCGCACACCCCACCCGAATCCGGATCCTCGAACTGCTCGTCGGCGGCGAACGCGCCGTGCAGGATATCCAGTCCGCCCTCGGCCTGACCCAGCCCGTCGCCTCCCAGCACCTCGCCGTCCTCCGCGCCCGCCTCGTCGTGACCGTCCGCCGCGAGGGCACGGCCTCCTACTACGACTTGCGCAGCCCCCGCATCGCCGACCTGCTCGCCGCCGCGCGCGCCTTCCTGAACCAGCGCTTCGCCGCCGACCAGACCATCCTGCGCGAACTCCGGCGCGAAGCCCGGCGCTGAGGCGGCCCGCCCATGGACACCGCCACCGTCGCCAGCGCCCTTCCGGCCGCCTTTGCCGTCCGGGCCGTCACCGTCGCCCTGACGCTCGCCGTCGCCCGCCGGCACCGCCTCGCGCGCGTCGTCGGATTCGGAGGGGCCGCCCTCGGATCGCTGGCCGTCGCCGGGATCGCGACGGCCGCCCTGGCCGGGCACCTCCAGCCGTCGCGCGTCCTCTGGAGCCACGCGGCGTCGGGCTTCGGCGTCTCCTTCGCCATCGACGGCCTGTCGGCCTGGTTCCTCCTCGTCCTGTCGACCCTCGCCGTCCCCGTCGCCGTCTACAGCATCGGCTACGCGGGGCACGGCACGCTGGCGCGGCGATCGCCGTTCTTCGCCGCCGCCTTCAACCTCCTGCTCCTGGCCGTCGAGGGTGTGTTCGTCGCCGACAATGCCGTCGCGTTCCTCCTGGCCTGGGAGGCGATGACGCTCACCGCCACGGGCCTCGTGGCGACCGAGCACGACGGGCCGGGCGTTCCCCGCGCGGCATTCCTCTACCTCGTGATGTCGCACGTCGGCACGGGATGCCTCTTCGCGGCGTTCCTCACCCTGGGGGCCTCGGCGGGCAGCCTGGGGTTCGCCGACCTGCTCGCGGGCCACGGGGTGACCGGATCCACGCGGACGATGGTGTTCGTGCTCTTCCTCGCCGGATTCGGCGTGAAGGCCGGCATCGTGCCGCTGCACATCTGGCTGCCCGAGGCCCACCCTGCCGCCCCCAGCAGCATCTCGGCGCTGATGTCGGGCGTGCTGATCAAGACCGGTGTGTACGGGCTCGTCCGCTTCGCCGCCTTCGGGCTCGGCCCGCCGACGCTCGCAGACGGCCTGACCATCCTGGGCATCGGCGCGGTGTCGGCACTCCTGGGCGTGCTCTACGCCCTCATGCAGCACGATCTCAAGCGCCTGCTCGCGTACCACAGCATCGAGAACATCGGCATCATCCTGCTCGGGCTCGGCGCCGGCATGATCGCCGTCAGCGCCGGCCGGGCGGACCTCGCCCTGATCGGCCTCGTCGCGAGTCTCTACCACGTCCTCAATCACGCCGTGTTCAAGGGCCTGCTGTTTCTCGGCGCCGGAGGCGTGGCGCACGCGACGGGCACCAGGCAGATCGAGCGCCTGGGCGGCCTCATCCCGCGGATGCCGTGGACCGCCGCGACGTTCCTCGTCGGGGCCCTCGCCATCTCGGGGCTGCCTCCGCTGAACGGGTTCGCGAGCGAGTGGCTGACCTTCCAGGCGCTCCTCTACGAGTTCCACGCGCTGCCGTCACCCCTGCTCCGCGTCCTGCTGCCCATCGCGGGCGCCGCGCTTGCCCTGACGGCCGCCCTGGCGGCGGCGTGCTTCGTCAAGGCGTTCGGCATCACGTTCCTGGCCCTGCCGAGGAGTCCGGAGGCGGCGGCGGCGACCGAAAGCCCCCTGATCATGCGGTGGCCGCAGGTCTTCCTCGCGGCGGCGTGCGTGGCGCTCGGGCTCTTCCCGGGGACCGTCGTCTCGACGCTGACGGTCGTCGTCGATCCGCTGCTGGGCGGGACTACCGCCGTGGGCATCGGCCAGGGCGCGGTGGGCATGACCCCGGGTGCTCCCGCGTTCGACCAGGTGACTCCGCTGGCCGTGCTGGCGGCGCTGACGGGCGGGGCCGCGATCGCGTGGTGGTGGTCGGGCGTCCGCCGCCGCGCGGCGGCGCGCGTCGTCCCCACGTGGGGCTGCGGCGGCGTCCTGCAGGCCGAGTCGGAATACACGGCCACCGCGTTTTCGAAGCCGCTGATGCTCATCTTCGCGGCGGTCTACCGGCCGACGCGCCAGGTGGATGCGCAGGCGAGGGGCTCGGTCTACTTCCCGCACGCCGTCCGGTACCACGCGCACATCGAGCCGACCTTCGAGCGGTTCCTGTACGAACCGATCACGCGGGCCGTGCTCGGAGTGGCCCAGCGGCTGAGGGTGCTGCAGGCGGGCAGCCTGCACGCCTATCTCGCCTACGTGATCCTCCTGGTGCTGTTTCTCGTGCTCCGGGTCTGGTGGAGCAGCTGACATGGGGTGCTCCGGGAGCGATGCCGATGTGGGCTGACACGATCTCTCTGGCGCCGACGGTGGCCGACGCGGCGCGTGCGGCGGGGTATGCGGCACTGCAGGCCGCCGGTCTGCTGGCCGTGGCGCCGCTCGTGCGTGGCGCCATCGTCAAGATGAAGGCGCGGCTGCAGAACCGGCAGGGCCCGCCCCTCCTCCAGGGCTACCGCGATCTCGCCAAGCGCCTGCGGAAGGAGCCCGTGCGATCGGCGACCGCGTCGTGGGTGTACGCCGCCGGCCCGATCGCGTACTTCGCGTCGGCCGTGGCCGCCACGGCGTTCGTGCCCGTGCTGTTCGCCTCGGCCCCGCTGCAGCACGCAGGCGGCGTCCTCGTCCTGGTCGGCGTGCTGGGGCTGGGCCGGTTCCTCCTCGCGGCCGCCGCGCTCGATACCGGCAGTCCCTTCGGCGGGATGGGATCGAGCCGCGAGATGACGATTGCCGCCATCACCGAGCCCGCGCTGCTGCTGGGCCTGTTCACGGCTGCGCTCGCGGCCGGATCGCTCAACCTGGGCGAACTGGTGCGCACGCTGCTCGCCAGGGGCATCGCCTACCACCCCAGCGACCTCCTGGCGCTCGCCGGCCTGTTCGTCGTCCTCATCGCCGAAACGGGCCGCGTGCCCGTCGACAACCCGGCGACGCACCTCGAGTTGACGATGATCCACGAAGCGATGGTGCTCGAATACGCCGGCCCGGACCTCGCGCTGATCGAATGGGCTTCGGCGCTCAAGGAAGTCCTGTTCATGACGCTGCTGATCGACCTGTTCGCGCCGATCGGGATCGCCACGTCGGCCGCGCCGGGGGCGATCGCCGTCTCGGTTGCCGCGTGGGGCGCCAAGGTTGTGATCGTGGCGGCGGCGATCACCGTCGTCGAGAGCACCAACGCCAAACTGCGGCTCTTCCGCGTGCCCGAACTGGCGGCGGTGTCCCTGGGGCTGGGATTCCTGGCCCTGACGTTCCGGTTCTTCTGAGGCCGAGATGGCGCACAACATCCTGGTGCTCTGCGCGGCGGGCATGCTCGTCAGCGCGTTCCTGATGGTCGGACAGCGCGCGCTGCTGACCACGGTGAGGCTCTACGGCGCGCAATCCTGGCTGCTCGGCATCGTGGCCGTCACGATGGGGCTGGCGGAGCAGCGCCCGCAGCTGTACATCACGGCGGCCCTCACGATCGGGCTGAAAGGCGTCGCGATCCCGTGGTTCCTCGTCCGGGTGATCGACCGGATCGGCATCCGGCGCGAAATCGAGCCGTTCCTGAACGTGCCGGCGTCGCTGCTGATCTGCCTCGTCCTGACGGTCATCGGGTACCGGGTGAGTGGCGGGTTCCCGGACGGGTCCCACGCCGTCGGGCACCAGGTGATCGGCGTCAGCCTCTCGGTGCTGCTCATCGGCCTGTTCCTGATGGTGACGCGGAAGAAGGCCATCACCCAGATCATCGCCCTGCTGACCGTCGAGAACGCGATCTTCCTCATCGCCCTCGGCATCACCGCCGGCATGCCGCTGGTGGTGGAACTGGGCATTTCGTTCGACGTCATCCTCGCGGTCATGGTGCTCGGCGTCATGGTCTACCGGATCGTCGATCAGTTCGAGTCGATGGACGTGAGCCGGCTCTCGAAACTGAAAGGCTAGCGTGAATCCCCTTCTCGCCACCCTGCTCGTGCCCCTCGTCACCGGCGCCCTCGGCGTGGCGGTCCGCCCCGGACGCGCGCGGGACGGCGTGCTGACCGGCGGGCTTGCGCTGACCTTTGTGGCGACCCTGGCACTGGCGCGCGACTTCCTCGGCGGCACGGTGCCGTCCGCGTTCGGCGGCGTCCTGCGCGTCGACGCGCTCTCGGCGCTCGTCGTCGTCCTGTGCGGGTTCGTGAGCCTGCTCGCGGGGGTGTACGCGGTGGGATACCTGCGCCGCAACGAAGCGCGGGGCCTCCTCACGCCGCGCATGAGCCGGGAGTTCTCGGGCCTCCTGCCGGCCTACGTGTTCGCGCTGCTGTTTGTGGCCGTCTCGAACAACCTCGGCCTGATGTGGATTGCCGTCGAATTGACGACGCTCACCTCGGTCTTCCTCGTGGGGATGCACAACCGCGACACGTCCATCGAGGCGGCCTGGAAGTTCCTGATGCTGGGCAGTCTGGGCCTCGGGTTCGCGCTGCTGGGCACGATCCTCATCTTCGCCGCCGGCCAGGGCCGCCTCGACGAGACGATCGGGTCGCTGAACTGGACGCGGCTCATCGAGGTGGCGCCGCACCTGCACCCGTTCACGGTGCAGCTCGGCGTCGTGTTCGCGCTCATCGGCTACGGCACGAAAGCCGGCCTGGCGCCCATGCACACGTGGAAACCCGATGCCTATCGCGAGGCGCCCTCGCCGGCGGGCGTGTTGATGGCGGTCGGCATGCTCAACAGCGCCGTCTACAGCCTGCTGCGCATCCACACGATCTCGCGTGCCGCCATCGGCCCCGAGTTCTCGAGCGGGCTGCTCCTGGCCCTCGGTCTGCTGTCGGTGATCGTGGCCGTCCCGTTCGTCCTGCTGCAGTGGAACCTCAAGCGGCTGCTCGCCTATTCCAGCGTCGAGCATGCGGGCATCATCGCCATCGGCGTCGGCCTGGGTTCGCGCGCGGCGGCGTTCGGCGCCGTGCTGCACCTGACGTATCACGCCCTGGCGAAGCCCCTCGTCTTCTTCGCGGCCGGCACCGTGGCCCAGCTGCACCGGTCGTCGGACCTGAAGGCGATTGGCACCGGGACGCTCGGCCGGACCCCGGTGGCCAGCGGCCTCCTCGTCCTCGCGATCGTCATCATCACCGGGTCGCCGCCCTTCGGGCTCTTCTTCAGCGAGATGACGATCCTGCGGGCGGGGTATGTCGCCGACCACGGCGTCGCCGCGACGGTCCTGCTCGCCGCCCTGGTGGTGCTCTTCTGCGGGTTCTCGTACCAGGTCGGCCGCATCGCGCTCGGGCCGCAGGCCGAGGGCGGGCAGGCCGACGTGGAGCCCGAGTCCTTCGACTGGAGCCTGGCCGCCACCGTCATCGCGGCCGTCGTGGCGGTGGCGTCGGCCTTCTACCTGCCCGGGCCGCTCGCGACTCTGGTGCACGGGGCCGCCGCGGTCGTCGCAGGAGGCGCACGATGAACGTCGTCCGGGACGTCGCCTCGTGCCTCGGGATCGAGGACTCGGGCGTGGTGGTCGGCCGCGACGGTGAACTCGTCGCGGCGGTGCCGGCAGACCGGCTGCCGGCCGTCGCCGACGCGGTGGCCGCGCGGTTCGAGGCCCGCTTGCTGACGCTGTTCGCGACGGACGACCGCCGCGAGGACGGCGTGTTCCGGGTGCACCACGTGTGGTCGCTGCGGCAGGCCCGGACCTGGCTTCGCGTCGTGGCTGCGGTGCGTGAGGCGGAGCCGGCCTTCCCGTCGATTGCCGCGGCGTTTCCCGCGGCGAACTGGTTCGAACGGGAAGTCATGGACCTGTTCGGTCTCAAGCCGGAGGGGCACCCGAACCCGGCCCGTGTCGCGCTCCACGACGACTGGCCCGACGGCGCGTGGGCGCTCCGCAAGGATTTCGCCGATTCGTCGGTCGTGCCCCGCGTCGAGGGGACCTTCCACCCCTTCAGGCCGGTGACGGGCGAAGGGGTCTTCCACGTGCCCGTCGGCCCGGTGCACGCCGGGATCATCGAGCCGGGGCTCTTCCGGTTCGGTGTCGCCGGCGAACCGGTGCTCTACCTGCAGGTGCGGCTGTTCTACACCCACAAGGGGATCGAGAAACGCTTCGAGCGGCTGCCCTGGCGCCACGGGCTCCGCCTGGCCGAGTCGATCTCCGGCGACACGGCCGTCGGCCATGCGCTGGCCTACGCCCATGCCGTCGAGCGGCTCGCGGGCCTCGAGGTCCCGCCGCGCGCGGCCGCCATCCGGACGGTGCTGCTCGAACTGGAGCGGCTCTACAACCACACCGCCGACATCGGCGCGATCGCGACCGACGTCGCCTTCATCGTGGCCGCCAGCCGCTTCCAGGCCCTGCGCGAAGGCCTGCTCCGGCTCAACGAGCAGACGTTCGGGACGCGCCTGCTCCGGGGGAGCGTCGCCATCGGAGGCGTCGCCCGCGACCTGTCCACGCGGGCGGCGGACGAGGTGCTCCGGCACGTGGACGGGTTCCAGCGCGCGTTCGACGACCTGATTGCCCTGCTGATCGACGCGGGGTCGTTCACCGACCGGATCGACGGCACGGGCATCCTGCCGAGCCAGGCGGCTCGCGACCTCGGGGTGGTCGGCCTCGCGGCCCGGGCATCGGGCATCGAGGGAGACCTTCGCCAGGACCACCCGCACGACGCGTACGCCGGGCTGACCTTCAGCGTGCCCGTCGAGCAGGGCGGCGACGTGCGGGCCCGCCTGATGGTCCGGGCGAGGGAGGTCGGGCAGTCGATCGGCATCCTGCGAGACGTCGCGTCGGGTCTCCCCGAGACGCCGATCTGCGCCGACGTGCCGCCGACGCTTCCGGCGCACCAGTCTGCTCTCGGATGGGCGGAGGCGTGGCGCGGTCCCGTAATCCACTGGGCCGCGACCGACGCCCAGGGCCGCCTCGCACGGGTCAAGGTGACCGATCCCAGCACGCTGAACTGGCCGGGGCTCGTGCTGGCCGTGCCGGGCAACATCGTCCCGGACTTTCCCGTGATCAACAAGAGCTTCAACCTGTCGTACTCCGGGAACGACCGATGATGCAGGAGCCGCCTCGATGCTCACGATCCTGAGCCACAGCCTGCGGACCGGGCGCCTGACGGAGGTCAACCCGTTCGAGGCGCGCCCGCCGTTCGGATTCCCGGTCATCGACTTCTCGAGGTGCACCGCGTGCCGCGCCTGCGTCGATGCCTGTCCCACCGGGGCGATCCGGCTGACGGCCGGCGGAGCGGACCGCCAGGTGCTCGCCCTGTCCTGGGCCGCGTGCACTCAGTGCCGGGACTGTCTCCCCGCCTGCCCGGAGCGGGCGATTGCCGACGGCGCCCAGGGCGACGTGACCGCCTTGACGAAGGCGCAACTCGGGCATGCCGCCGCGTTTCGTCTCGACGCGGCGACGGGACGGGGGCATCTGCTGGAGGTCGTGGCTCAGGACGGACCCAGCCCGGCCGAAAGCGCACGCCAGTTGCGCGAGCGGGTGCACAACCGCCTCGGGCGGTCGCTGCACGTGCGGCAGGTGGACGCGGGCAGCTGCAACGGGTGCGAGCTGGAGATCGCCGCGACCGGCAATCCCCTGTACGACCTCGAACGGTTCGGCATTCACTTCGTCGCCAGCCCCCGGCACGCCGATGTGCTGCTCGTGACCGGGCCCGTCACCCGCAACATGGAGTCCGCCCTGCGCGCCACGTACGAGGCCACGCCGGAGCCCCGCGTGGTGGTGGCGGTGGGCGCGTGCGGGTGCAGCGGCGGGATCTTCGGCGACGACACCTATGCGTCACGGGGCGGGGTCGACCGGATCGTGCCGTGTGACGTGTTCGTGCCCGGCTGTCCGCCCCGCCCGCAGGCCATTCTGCAGGGGCTGCTGGTCGCGATGGGCCTCCGGGAACCGGTCGCGGGCTGAGGCCGGGCGCCGGGCTCAGCGCACCAGCGGCAGCTCGACGAAGCTCGCCTGGCCGGGGGCGTGGAAGATCCGCTGCTCGGCCGCCCGATAGTCGCCGGGCTTCGCCCAGAAGATGCTCGGCACGAACGTCTGCGGATTGCGGTCGTAGAGCGGGAACCAGCTCGACTGGATCTGCACCATGATGCGGTGGCCCGGCAGGAAGACATGGTTCGCCGTCGGCAGCGCGAACCGGTACGCCAGCGCCTTCCCGGCCTCGATCGCCCGCGGCGTCTCGAAGCTCTCGCGGTACCGGCCGCGGAAGATGTCGGCCGACACCATCAGCTGGTATCCGCCCAGGTGCGTCTGCCCCGGCACCTCGTCGGGGAAGACGTCGATCAGCTTCACCACCCAATCGGCGTCGGTCCCGCTCGTCGAGGCGATGAGGTTCGCGACCGGCTCGCCGCTGATCTTGACCGGCGCGGTCAGCACGTCCGACACGAAGGCGACGACGTCGGGCCGGCCCGAAGCTTCGCGCTGATCGTCCACGAGCCAGCGCCACCAGGACAACGCGTCGGTGTAGCCGGTCGGGCGGATCGGCCGCGCGCGGAACGGCACCGGTTTCGCCGGGTCCGAGACGTACGCCTCGAAGAGTGCGTCGCCGGCCTTCGGCTCCGTGAAGCTGAGCTTCAGCTTCGCGTTGAGGTACAACGGCGTCGCGCTCACCGTGCAGCCGCTGGCGCAGCCCGCCGGCCACGACGACAGGCGGCGCCACCGGTTCGTCCCCGTTTCGAACGCCGTGACCGGCGCCACGTCCATCGCCGGCTCCCCGTCCTTCAGGAAGTGATCGAGGAACGGCCGCAGGATCTCCTGCCGGAAGTAGAGCGACGTGTCGCTGCCGAACTTCAGCGCCCCGAGGCGGCTGCCGTCCTCGAGCTGCTGGCCGTGGTACCAGGGCCCCAGCACCAGGAAGACGCGGTCGTTGCGCGTGTCCTTCGGCTCGATGGCCTTGTAGACGGCGATGTCGCCGTAGATGTCCTCCTGGTCCCACAGGCCGTGGACCAGCAGCACCGGCACCTGCAGCGGCAGCGCGGCCAGGATTCGGTCCACGGCCTGGTCGCGCCAGAAGGCGTCGTACGACGGGTGCGCGAGGATCTTGTTCCAGAAGCCGACCTGCTCCAATCCGCGCCGCCGTCCCAGCTCGCCCGCCGAACCCGCCTGCAGGTAGGTGTCGTAGTCGTCGTAGTGGGTGGACCACCATGGCGCGTCGTTCGCCCGCGTCGCTCCCTGCTCGTAGATGTACGGCAGGTTCTGCTGGCGGAACGCGCCGTTGTGGAACCAGTCGTCACCCATCCACCCGTCCACCATCGGGTTCATCGGCACCGAGACCTTCAGGGCCGGGTGCGGGTTGACCAGCGCCATCAGCGGCAGGAACCCGTCGTAGGAGGTCCCGAGAATCCCCACGCGGCCGTTGGACTCGGGGACGTGCGTCACCAGCCAGTCGATGGTGTCATACGTGTCGGTGGCGTGATCGACGTCCGTCGGGTTCTGCGGCCCGCGCAGCGGGCGGTTCATCACGTAGTCGCCCTCCGACCCGTACTTGCCGCGGATGTCCTGCACCACCCGGATGTAGCCGCCCGGCACGATCACGTCGGTGGGGTTGTCGTAGCTGGCCAGCGCGTCGCCGGCACCCTCGGGCCCCGACAGCACCGATCCGAGATGCGCGCTGTTCAGCTTGCCTGTCAGCGCGGCCGCGCTGTACGGCGTGCGCGTCAGGAGCATCGGCGCGCGCCGGGCGCCCTTCGGCACGAGGATGACGGTGTGCAGTTTCACGCCGTCGCGCATCGGGATCATGACGACGCGGCGTTCGTGATCGAACCGGTCGTCGGTCACTGTCAACTGCGCGGGCGTCTCGCTCGGCAGCCCGGCCGTGCCGGGCTTCTGCGCCGCCTGGGCAGCCGGCGCCGGGGGTGCCGCCTGCACGGCGTGGACGGGCGGGGCCAGCCTCACTCCGCCCACGGCGGCGAGGGCCACCACGGCCAGGGCGCCTGTGCCGCGCCGCCACCCCGAACCGTTCCACCGCTTCCGTGCGCATGCCTGCATCATGGGTCGTCCTCCCCGTGCGACAGGCGACGGGTCCGCCCGCCGGCTGTGTTCGATGGGTCCGGTGCATTCTGCCCGAGCCCCGATGGGACCGCAACCCGGGCACGACAGGCACCCCGTCGTGCTGGCACATGGAGTTTCGCAGCCCCGTCCATCTATAATCGCCGGGGCTCACCGGCGCGGCAGCGTCCGTCGCCGGCCACTCGACGCAGGCGGTCTGGGTTCTCCATGGCTTCGGGGTCGACATGATCAAGACACTCTCGCTGTCCGTTGTGCTCTGTCTCTGCGTGTTCACCGTCACCGCGCACGTCGCGCCGCCGGCGGCCGCGGACCTGAATGGCTTCTTCGCACCCCTGAAGTGGCGCTCCATCGGGCCCTTCCGCGGCGGGCGCTCCGTCGCGGCCACCGGCGTCGTCGGCGACCCGGACACCTACTACATGGGCACGACCGGCGGCGGGCTGTGGAAGACCGACAACCGGGGCCTCACCTGGCGCAACATCTCGGACGGCTATTTCAAGACCAGCACGGTCGGGGCCGTCGCCGTGGCCGACAGCGATCGCAACGTCGTGTATGTCGGCATGGGCGAGCATGCGGTGCGTGGCGTCATGACGCACAGCGGCGACGGCGTGTACCGGTCCACCGACGCGGGCAAGACATGGAAACACGTGGGCCTGGCCGAGACGCGGCACATTGCCCGGATCGTGGTGCACCCGAAGGACCCTGACACGGTGCTGGTGGCCGCCCAGGGCGCGCTCTACGGCCCGTCCGCGCAACGGGGCATCTACAAGTCCACCGACGGCGGCGCCACGTGGAAGCACGTCCTGTCGGTGAACGACAAGACCGGTGCCGCCGAGTTGTCGATGGACGCGACCAATCCGCGAATCCTGTACGCCGCCATGTGGGAGCACGGCCGCCTGCCCTGGCAGGTCATCAGCGGCGGGCCCGGCAGCGGCCTCTACAAGTCGACCGACACCGGCGACACCTGGGAGAAGATGACGGACGGCCTGCCCACCGAGATGGGCAAGATGGCAATCGCCGTCAGCCGCTCCGCTCCCGACACCGTCTACGCGTTGATCGAAAGCGACTCCAAGAAGGACGACCGCGGCCTGTACGTCTCGACCAACGCGGGCAAGAAGTGGACGCAGGTCACGAGCGATCCGCGGCTGATCCAGCGGGCGTGGTACTACACCGAGCTGTACGTCGACCCCGGGGACGAACGCACGCTCTACGTGCTCAGCGCTCCCGCCCTGCGATCGACCGACGGCGGCAAGACCTGGCAGGCCCTGTCCGGCACCCACGGCGACTACCACGACATGTGGATCAACCCGGACAATCCGCGCAACTTCGTCATCGCGAACGACGGCGGCGCCGACGTCACCTTCGACGGGGGCCGGAGCTGGAGCGGGCAGGCGACGCAACCCACGGCGCAGTTCTACCGGATCAACGTGGACAACCGGTTCCCGTACCGCATCTACGGCGGGCAGCAGGACAACACGTCCGTCGTCATCGCCAGCCGCGAACTCGGCAGCGGCGGCATCACCACCGCCAGCTGGAAGGCGTCGGCCGGCGGCGAGAGCGCGTTCCTCGCCTTCGATCCCGACCATCCCCGCTACGTCATGGGTGGCAGCTACCAGGGCACCATCGAGGTGATCGACACGGAGGCGACGGCCGGTACCAACATCATGGCGGCGCCCATTCAGTACCTCGGCATGGACGCCAAGGACATGAAGTACCGGTTCAACTGGAACGCGCCCATCATCTGGAGCCGCCACGAGCCCAACACGTTCTACCACGGCGCGCAGGTCCTGCTGAAGACGGCGGACATGGGGAAGACCTGGAAGGAGGTGTCGCCGGACCTCACCCGGAATGAGAAAGCGAAGCAGGGCACGCCGGGTGTCCCGTACACCAACGAGGCCGTCGGCGCCGAGAACTACGGCACCCTCGCCTACGTGGTCGAGTCGCCGCACGAGAAGGGCGTCATCTGGACGGGCAGCGACGACGGGCTGGTGCAGCTCACGCGCGACGGCGGCGCGACGTGGACGAACGTGACGCCAAAGGGCCTTGCCGAGTGCCTGGTGAATGCCATCGAGGTCTCGCCCCACGACAAGGCGACGGCCTACATCGCCACCACGCGCTACAAGTTCGACGATCACGCGCCGGGGCTGTACAAGACCACGAACTACGGCGCCACGTGGACGAAGATCGACCGCGGCATTCCCGCCGGCGCCTTCACCCGGGTCGTGCGCGAAGACGAGGTGCGGCGCGACCTGCTCTTTGCCGGCACCGAGCTCGGCGTGTTCCTTTCCTGGAACGGCGGGCGGGACTGGTCGGCGTTCCAGTTGAACCTGCCGAACACGCCGATCACCGATCTGCGCATCCACCAGGGCAACCTGATCGCGGCGACGTCCGGGCGGTCGTTCTGGATCCTGGACGATCTCGCACTCGTCCGCCAGTACGCGACCGACACGCCGGAGTTCTTCGCCTATCGCCCGGGTGACGCGTACCTGACCAACAGCGGCAGCGACCTCAACGAACCCGACGAGGACTTCACCGGGGCCCACCCCACGCGCGGCGTGAACCCCGCAAGCGGCATCGTGCTCTACTACCGGCTCCCCGAGTTGAAGAAGGACGACGAAGTCACGCTCGAGGTCACCGATGCGGCCGGCGACGTCGTCCGGTCGTTCTCGTCGAAGAAGGACGCGTCGTTCAAGAAGTGGGACGGGGGACCCGGCGCAGAGCCCGTGCTGCCGGCGAAGAAGGGGCTGAACCGGTTCGTCTGGGATCTCCGGTATCCGACGATCCCTGGCGTGCCCGACGTGTACATCGAGGCCAGCTACCGCGGCCACAAGGCCATCCCGGGCGCCTATCGCTTCACGCTGAAGGTCGGCGGCACACAGGTGCAGACCGACGCCCGGATCCTGCCCAACCCGCTCTATCCGGCCGGTGCCGCGGCCTACGACGAGTATCACGCCGTGATGACGGCCATGGAGCGTGACGTAACGGCCATGCACCGCCTCGTGAACCGGCTGTACGGGCAGCAGCAGCAGCTCGAGGCGATTCTCGCGGCCCTGCCAGCCGGCGACCAGTACGCGGCGGTCCGGCGCGACGGCCAGGCCCTGATGGAGAAGCTCAAGGCCTGGGACGCCGACATGATCCAGCGGCGCACCCGGGCGTACGACGACGTGGAGAACTACCCGAACAAGTTCACCGCCAACTACCTGTTTCTCATCAACCAGGCGGAGAGCGACCTGCCCCGCGTCAACCAGCCCGCGCGCGATCGGCTCGCACAGCTGAACGCCGAGTGGGCGACACTCAAGGCGCGGGGGGACAAGATGAGCGCCGAGGACATCCCGGCTCTGAACAAGCAGTTGTGGGAACTGGGCGTCGGCGCCATCTGGCAGAAGTAGCCGCCCGGGTGGTGTTCAGGAGGCCGCGTCGGCTCCAACCAGGAGTTCCCGTGCCGTCCGGAACGAGTCATCCTCGGAGAGCAGCAGCACGCGGTCTCCTGCCTCCAGGACCGTGCCGCCCTGCGGCATGACGACCTGACCGTTCCGGTAGACGAGCACGAGCAGGACGCCCGACGGCAGCCCGAGGCTCACCACGCTGCGCCCCACCGCCGGGGCGTGCTCGACGATTGTCACCTGACGCAGGCCGTGCCCTTCGTCGCCGGTGATGATCGTGTCGAACGTATAGCGGTCGTTCGCCGTGGCGGGCACCTCGACGCCGAGGCGTCTCGCGGCCACGGGAATCGTGGTCCCCTGGGCCAGCACCGAGAGCAGCACGACGAAGAAGACCACGTTGAAGATGGTCTCCGCGCCCTCGATCCCGGCCACCACGGGGAAGGTCGCCAGGATGATCGGCGTGGCGCCGCGCAGGCCGACCCACGACACGAAGGCGATCTCCTTCATGGACACCCGGAATGGCCCCAGCGTCAGGAGCACGGCCACCGGCCGCGCGATGAGCATCAGCACCGCCGCGACGAGGACGGCCTGGCCGGCCACCGGGACGAGGTGCGAGGGGAACACCAGGAGCCCCATCAGGACGAACATCGAGATCTGCATGAGCCACGCGATCGCGTCGTGGAACCGCAGGAGGCTGCGTTTGTGCAGGAACTCCGCGTTGGCGATCGTGAGGCCGGCCACGTAGGTCGCCACGAACCCGCTGCCGCCGAGCCACGCCGTGCCCTCGTAGGTGAGCAGGACGAACGCGATCGTCAGGACGGGATAGAGCCCGTCGTACTCCAGGTGCAGCCGGTTGATCAGGACCACCGCCCCGCGGGCGAGGACCCACCCGGCGACCAGCCCGACCCCCATCTGCACGACGAACAACTGGACGAGATCGGTCACCCCGCTGGCCGTTCCCTGGATGAGGGCAATCATGCCCACCGTCAGGAAGACCGCCGCCGGATCGTTGCTCCCGGACTCGAGTTCGAGCAGGTGGCGCAGGCGCGGGACGATGGCCACGCCCCGGGATCGCAGAATCGAGAAGACCGCAGCGGCGTCCGTCGAGGCGATGATGGAGCCCAGGAGCATGCCGTGCAGGAGCGGCATCCCGATGATAAACGCCGCGAGCGCCCCGAGGACGGTGGCGCTCAGGAGCACGGCGACCGTGGCCAGCGCCACGCCGGGCACCAGCACCCGGCGGATGTCGTGCCAGGCGGTGCCGGCGCCGCCGCTGAACAAGATGAACGCCAGCGCCACGATGCCGTACCGCTGCGCCAGGGCGAAATCCTCGAAGTCGACGCCCAGCAGCCCCTCTGATCCCGCCAGCATGCCGACGCCGAGGAAGAGCAGCAGGCTGGGCACACCGATGCGCGACGAGGTCTTGCTCAGCAGGACACCCGCCAGCAGCAGCACGGCTGCCAGCACGATCATGGGATCTGCACTCAGCATGGGTACCCGGCCTTCGGCGGGGGCCGCCTGCGCCGTCCACGGCTATGATCCCACGAATCACGCCGGCGCGCGCGGCCGTCCAGCCTCACGCGCCCCGCAGCGCGTCGAGCATCGCGACGATGTTCTCCGGGGGCACGTCCGCCTGGAACCAGGTCCACGAGCAGCGTCTCCATGCCCCGCACCCGCTGGGCTATCTCGAAGATGCCGGCACGGACGCCCTTGATCATCACGACGGTCCCGTTCGTCATCGCGGCGTCCACTCATCTCGTGGCGCTTGCGATGATCCACCTGCTCCTGCCCAGGCTCGAGCCGATGACGCTCGACCGGGCCTGAGAATCCTGACGCACGTGTCGTCAGGCGCCGGGGAACACCATCCGTTCGACGAACGTGTCCATGAACTGCGGGTCCGACGCCAGGTCCACGTGCGTGCAGCGCGACAATGCGCGTGCGAGGATCGCGTCCCGCCGGCCGCCCGCAAGCAGCAGCAGGCGGGCGCCGCGCAGGGCCGTATTGCCGGCTGCCGTCGGCGAGGTGGCCCACGCCGGCAACAACCCGATGCGCCGGGCGGCCCCTGCCTCGACGTAGTTGCCGAAGGCCCCCGCGAGGAAGACACGATCGGGCGCGAGCACGCGGCCGCCCAGCAGCAGATCGAACCCCGCCGCGAGCGCGCCCTTCGCCAGTTGCAGTTCGCGGATGTCGGCCTGGGTCAGTCGCACGGGTCCGGCCAGCGCGATGTGAGGCACGCCGGGCGACAACCGGCCGTTCGGACCGATCCAACCCAGGTCGAGGGCGGCCGCCACGGCGTCCACCAGCCCGCTCCCACACAGCCCCCGCGCCGGGCCGCCGCCGATCACGTGGCCTGCCAGCGCCCCGTCGACCACGCGCACCCGGTCGATCGCCCCCGTGCCCGCGCGCATGCCCATGCCGATGCGTCCGCCCTCAAAGGCGGGCCCGGCCGCCGTGGACGCGCAACGGATCCCCGACCGGCACCCGACAGCGATCTCCCCGTTCGTCCCGAGATCGAGCAGGGCCCCGGGCACGTCGGCGTCGGCCAGCCCGGTGGCCACGATGCCCGCGAGCACGTCGCTCCCCACGAACCCGCCGATGCACGGCAGGAAGGTCGCGCCTGCCGCGGCGCGCATGTGCCACCCGAGTTGCCGGGCCTCGAACGTCCGGGCCTCCGGCGTGGGCGTCTGGAAGGGCGCCGCGGCCAGCGGCTCGACGTCGAGGCCGCAGAAGAGGTGGTGCATCGCGGTGTTGCCGACCAGGAGAATCTCGGCCGCCGCGTCGTCGGGCGCGACGCGCGCGACGACGTCGCCAACGGCCTCCCGGATCAGGCGCGTCAGCGCGCCCGGGGCGCCCCGTTCGTGGTGGATGCGGCTCATCACGTCCGCGCCGAACCGAGCCTGCGGGTTCAACGCGGTCTCGACGGCCAGCACCAGCCCCGTCTCCCGGTCGACCGCCTGGGCCACCAGGGTCGTCGTGCCGACGTCCACGACCACGCCAATGCCCGCGCCGGGCTCGAAGGGAACCGGGGCCCGGTCGTCGAGGATCGTCGCGGACCACTGGGCGATCTCGAGGGTCACCGGGCCGGCGGCTTCGGCGAGGCAGCCCAGGCGCCATCCGTCCGCGATGTCCGACGCGGCGAGCGCCTCGCGCATGGTGGCGTTCACCGGCACGTGGCCCTCGAGCACGCGCACCTTGCAGCCGCCGCAGAGGGACACGCCCCCGCACGGGAACTCGACGCCGCGCTCGAACAGCAGGTCGCGCAGCGTCCGTCCCGGCACGGCCTCGAGGCGCACGATCTGGACCCGCGCGTCGTCGTTCATCGCGAGACCCGATCGAACCTTGCGACGCCGTTCATGCGGCGCCGCTCAGCCGGCGCGCCAGGCTCACCGCGGCGCTGGCGGCTCGGGGCTGTGGACGCGTTCGCGCTGGCAGTCGGCATCGGGGTTCCTGGCCGGACCGTCCGGCGCCGCGCCAGCATCGCCTGTTGCGCGCTCGGATGTCAACGTGACGCGAAATCACGCGGGGCACCAGGCCTGCCGGAGCGCGTCGCTCAACGTCCGGGTCGGCCGCGCCCGCAGTCCTCGACGTTCAGGCTGTGGTACCCTAAGGTTCGTCGAGCCCCGCAGCCATGCTGGCACCAATCCTCGCACTCCTCCTCGCCTCGGCCCTCGCCCCGGCGGCGCACCGCGTCCTCGGAAAACGCGCAGGGGTGGTCCTCGCCTCGGCGCCGGCCCTTCTCTTCGCCCATTTCGCCCGATTCCTGGGCCCCGCCGCCGCTGGACAGGCCGTCGAGGAGTCCTGGCCCTGGGTGGCCGGCATGGGCATTCGTCTCGCCTTCCGCCTCGACGGGCTCTCGCTCCTCTTCGCGTTCCTCGTGACCGGCATCGGGGCCATCGTCATCGTCTACGGCGGCGGCTACCTCAAGGGCGATTCCCGGCTCCCGCGCTTCTACTCGGCGATCCTCTTCTTCATGGCCGCGATGCTCGGCCTGGTCCTGGCCGACGACGCGCTCGCCCTCTTCGTGTTCTGGGAGTTGACGAGCGTGAGCTCGTACCTCCTCATCGGCTTCGACCACGAGCAGGAGAAGGCGCGCAAGAGCGCGCTCCAGGCTCTGTTCGTGACCGGCGCGGGCGGCCTCGCCCTCCTCGCCGGCCTGCTGCTCATCGGCCAGGTCGCTGGGACGCTGCAGTTGTCGGCCCTCGGCGCCCAGGCCGCCGCGATCCAGGGCCACGACGTGTACCTCCCCGCGCTGCTCCTCGTGCTGCTCGGGGCGTTCACGAAGTCGGCCCAGTTCCCCTTCCACTTCTGGCTGCCCGGAGCGATGGCCGCCCCGAGCCCGGTGAGCGCATACCTGCACTCGGCCACGATGGTGAAGGCGGGAATCTACCTCCTCGCCCGCCTCAATCCCGCCCTCGGCGGGACGGACGCCTGGCACTACCTCGTCATCCTCGCTGGCACCGCAACGCTGGTCACCGGCGCCGTCCTCGCCTACGGCCAGACCGATCTCAAGCGTCTGCTCGCGTTCACGACCGTGAGCGCCCTCGGGACCCTCACCCTGCTGGTCGGGATCTCGACCGACCTCTCGGCCCGCGCCGCGATGGTGTTCCTCCTGGTCCACGCCCTCTACAAGGCTGCCCTCTTCCTCGGCGTGGGGGCAATCGACCACGAGGCCGGCACGCGCGACGTGCGCCTCCTCGGAGGGCTCGCCCGGCTCATGCCCCTGACCGGGATTGCCGTGATCGCGTCCGCGTTGTCGATGGCGGGGCTGCCCCCCTTCTTCGGCTTCCTCGCGAAGGAGCTCTTCTACGAGGCCAAGTACGAGGCCCCGCAGGCGGGAGACCTTCTGGTGGTCGCCAGCTTCGTGGGCAGCGCGCTGGTCGCGGCGGCGGCGGGGCTCGTGGCCTGGCGGCCGTTCTTCGGCCGCGTGCGCGGGGCGCCGACGCACGTCCACGAGGCGCCGCCCGCCCTGTGGCTGGGTCCCGTCCTCCTCGCCGCCTCGAGCGTGGCGCTCGGTCTCTTTCCCGAACTGCTCGCCGTCCCGCTCGTCCAGCCGGCGGCGAGCGCGGTGCAGGGCGAGCACACCGAGGTCGTCCTCCGTCCGTGGGCCGGGGTGAACCCCGCGTTTGTCCAGACCCTGCTGATGCTCGCCCTCGGCGGCGTGCTCTACGCAGCCCATGACCGGATGCTCCTGCGTCTCGAGCCGCTGCGGAGGCTCGCGGCGTGGGGCCCCAACCGCGTCTACCAGGCCGTGCTGGCGGCCATCGTCGCGCTGTCGAAGGCCCAGACGCGGCTCCTCCAGAACGGGGTCCTCGGCTGGTATCTGTTCGTGACCATCGGCACCACGGTGGCCCTCGGCAGCTACGCCCTCGTGACGCGGGTGGGGGCCGTGGACGCGCCCCTCGAGCCCGTGCGGCCCGGCGAAGCGCTCGTGGCCCTCGCCATGGCGGCGGCGGCGGTGGCGGTCGTGCGCGCGCGGTCCCTCCTGGTCGCGATCGCCGCGCTGGGCGTCGTCGGCTACGGCGTGGCCGTCGTGTTCCTGCTGTTCGGCGGGCCGGATCTTGCCCTGACCCAGTTCTCGATCGAGACGCTGTCGGTGCTCCTCTTCGTGCTCGTGCTGCGCCGCCTGCCGCCGCTGCGGACCCTCTCGCCGCGCAAGGAGCGTGTGCGCGACGGTGTGCTGGCCGTGGCGGGCGGGGCGTTCGTGACCGTCCTGGTGCTCGCGGCGACCGCCGCCCCCCCCTCGACGGCGCTGCGCGACTACTTCGCGGCGAACAGCCTCGCCCTGGCCTACGGGCGCAACGTGGTGAACGTGATTCTCGTCGACTTCCGGGGATTCGACACCCTCGGGGAGATTACCGTGCTCGCGGTCGCCGCGATCGGCGTGGTCGCGCTCCTGCGTCTGAGGGCGACGGGGAAGGGAGAGGAGGCCCGCAAGTGGACTCTCTGATCCTGCGCTCCGGGGCGCGCTTCCTGGTGCCCCTCACGCTGCTGTTCTCCGTGTTCGTCCTCGTTCGCGGGCACAACGAGCCGGGAGGCGGCTTCGTGGGGGGGCTCGTCGCGGCAACCGCCTTCGCCATCGTCCTGCTCTCGGAGGGCCTGGACCGGGCTCGTCAGCTCCTGCGCCTCGACCCGCTCACCCTCGTGGCGGCCGGCCTCGTCGTGGCCCTCGCCTCCGGAATCCCTCCCATCCTGCGCGCCGGGCCGTTCATGACCGGGTGGTGGCTGAAGGTTCCGCTGCCGGTGGTCGGGAAGGTGGGCTCCCCGGTGGTCTTCGACGTGGGCGTCTACCTCGTCGTCCTGGGGATCGTCCTCGCGATCCTCTTCGCGCTGGCCGAGGAGGAACCGTGACGACACTGTTCGCCGCCGTGATCGGCATCCTCTACGCGGCCGGGCTCTACCTCGTGATGCGCCGCAGCGTCGTCAAGCTCGTGCTCGGCCTCGCCCTGCTCGGCCACGCCGCGAACCTGCTCATCTTCACCATGGGCCGGCTCTCCCGGGCTGCGGCCCCGATCATCCCGGCCGGGGCGGAGAGGCTCGTCCCGCCCCACGCCGATCCGGTGCCCCAGGCCCTCGTGCTCACAGCCATCGTGATCGGCTTCGGCGTCCAGGCCTTCGCTCTCGTGCTCGTGAAGCGGGCGTATCGGGAGACCGGCACGGACGACCTCGACGCCCTGAGGTCCACGGATTCATGACGGCGCTCGTCGTGCTTCCCGTCCTCGTGCCTCTCGCGACGGCGATCGCGTGCCTGGCCCTGCGGCCGTGGCGGATGGCCGTGCGCGCCGCGAGCGTCCTCGGGGCGGCCGCCCATCTCGCCGTCGCGGCCGCGCTGCTCGCGCGCGTGGACGGGTCGGGCATCCAGGTCATGCAGATGGGCGCCTGGCCCGCCCCGTTCGGGATCAGTTTCGTCGCCGACCTCCTCGCGGCGATCATGGTGCTGCTCGCCGGGATCACCGGCCTCGCCGTCGCCGTCTACTCGCTGGGCTCGATCGATGCCGCCCGCGAGCGCCACGGCTACCACGCCCTCTTCCATGTCCTCCTGATGGGCGTGAGCATGGCGTTCCTGACCGGGGATCTGTTCAACCTGTACGTGGCGTTCGAGGTCATGCTCATGGCCTCGTTCGTGCTGCTCGCCCTCGGGGGTGAACGGGCCCAGCTCGAGGGGAGCGTGAAGTACGTGGCGCTCAACCTCTTCTCCTCGGCCATCTTCCTCGCCGCGGTGGGTGTCCTCTACGGCGTCGCGGGCACGCTCAACATGGCCGACCTCGCCCGCGCCATCGAGCGGGGTGTCGCCCCCGGCCTCGTCACGACGCTCGCCTGCCTGTTCCTGGTCGCCTTCGGCATCAAGGCCGCCGTTTTCCCGCTCTTCTTCTGGCTCCCCGCGTCGTACCACACGCCGCCGGTCGCGGTGTCCGCGATCTTCGCGGGCCTGCTCACCAAGGTGGGCGTCTACGCGCTCGTGCGGGCCTTCACGCTCGTCTTCGTGGGCGATACCGCGCTCACGCACAGCCTCATCCTCGCGGTCGCGGTGCTGACGATGGTCACCGGCGTCCTCGGGGCGGCGGCCCAGTTCGAGTTCCGCCGGGTGCTCTCCTTCCACATCGTCAGCCAGATCGGCTACATGGTGCTCGGTCTGGGCCTGTTCACGCCGCTCGCCCTCGCGGGAACGGTGTTCTACCTGATGCACCACATCGTCGTGAAGACGAATCTCTTCCTCATCGGGGGAATCGTGATGCGCCTCGGCGGCACGCTGGACCTCGCGGCGCTGGGCGGCCTCTACCGCCGGCGCCCGGGCCTCGCGATCCTCTTCCTGGTGCCCGCGTTCTCGCTGGCGGGCATTCCGCCCCTCTCGGGTTTCTGGGGCAAGCTCGTCCTCGTGAAGGCCGGAATCGAGTCCGGGCAGTACGCGGTGACGGCGGTGGCGCTTGCGGTGAGCCTCCTCACCCTCTTCTCGATGACCAAGCTCTGGAACGAAGCGTTCTGGAAGGAGCCGCCGGCGGACCATGCGGTGGCGGCTGCCCGGGTGCCGTGGACGCTCCTCGGACCGGTGGTGGCGCTCGCCGCAATCACGGTGGCGGTAGGCATCGGGGCGGGGCCGGTCTTCGACCTCGCGAGCCGGGCGGCGGCCCAGCTTGCCGATCCCTCCCAGTACGTGCGGGCGGTTCTGGGACCCGAGGCCCGGCCGTGATTGTGGAACTCTCGCTCCTCGCCCTCGCCTGGATGGCCCTCACGGGGGACTGGTCGCTCGCGGCATTCGTGTTCGCATGCGCGCTCGGCTGGCTCCTCCTGCGACTCGTGCGCCCCCTCGGCGGCGAGGGCTTCCGCCGCGTCCGCCTGGCCCGCCTCCCCGGGTTCCTCGCCTTCGTCCTGAAGGAGGTGGTGGTCGCGAACCTCAGGGTCGCGGCGGCGGTGATCGTTCCAGCCCGGCGCCTGCGGCCGGCCATCGTCGCGGTGCCCCTGACGCTGGACCGCGACGCGGAGATCGCGTTGCTCGCCAACCTGATCACGCTGACCCCGGGCACGCTGAGCCTGGACGTCTCTCCCGACCGGCGCACGCTCTACGTGCACGCCATGGCCACCACGGGCCCCGACGACCTGCGCCGGGAGATCCGGGACGGCTTCGAGCGGCGGATCCTCGAGGTGTTCCGGTGAGCCCGGCCGCCCTCGGCGCAACCATCGCCCTGGCCCTCGTGGGCGTTGCGGTGCTGCTGGCCTTCGTCCGGCTGTTGCGCGGACCGGACCTCGCAAACCGCGTCGTGGCCGTCGACCTTCTGTCCGGTCTCGGAGTGGGAATCGCGGGCGCAGCCGCCGTCCTGTCGGGCAACCAGGTGTACCTCGACGTCGCCCTCGTCCTCGCCCTCATTGCGTTCCTGGGCACCGTGGCCTTCGCCCGCTACGCCGAGCAGGGGGGTGACGAGTGAGCGCCCTCGTCGCCCTGCTGCTCGTCTCGGGGGCCCTCTTCATGCTCCTGGCCGGCGTCGGCCTTGTGCGGCTCCCTGATCTCTATACGCGGATGTCGGCCGCGTCGAAGGCCGCGACGCTCGGGGCATCCCTCGTCCTCCTCGGGGCAGCCGTCCACTTCGGCACCGCGGCGGCCGCCGGGCGGGCGGTCGTGATCGTGGCGTTCCTCTTCCTGACCGCCCCGCTCGCCGCCCAGGCGATCGGCCGCGCGGGATACCGGAGGAAGAGCCCGCTGTGGGAGGGCACCGTCGCCGACGAACTCGCCGGCGCTGAGGACGCGGCAACAGACGCGTCCCGCTAGCGCTCCCACGTGTAGAGGCGCGTCATCACCACGGGCTGCGGCGCTGCCATCGAGCACACGATCGACATGGTCGGGCAGACGTCCCCGGGCCCGCACGCGGGTGGACCGGGCACCGAGGCCTCGCCATTCCCGCGCGCGTCCTTGCCGGCTGCTGCGGTCAGCGGCGGGAAGAGCGGAGTGCCGTCCAGGCCCTGGAGTCCGATGTGACAGGAGGCCGTCGCGCCTGCGCCGGCAACACCGGCGATCTGGAGCCTGGCCGAGCTGCGGAACGTCAGGCCCGGCACCCAGCCCTTCGGCCTCTTGATGTCGAAGCTCAGCCTGCCCGTGGTCTTCTGTTCCCGGCCGCTCGGTCCCGGGCAGCGAATCTCGAACGCCAGGGACGCCTCGTTGCCGTCGGCTTTCTCGAGGCGGCAACCGGGACCGAGGGCCTCGGCCCCCGGCACCTGCAGGGTGGCGTCCCGGAAGATCCACTGGGGTCCCGAGGGCCTCACATCGACGCCGTTCGATCCGCCCCACGCCTCACCGCTCTCCATCGGCGCGTCGCACGTGGTGTATCGGCCCGTGAAGGATCCGCCTTCGAACGCGAGCCGGAACCGTCCCCAGTTGTGCTGGCCCTCGTAGATGGCCGTCGAGCAGCGCTGGCCGGAATGGTCTTCGACCCACCAGTTGCCGTTGAACACGCCTGCGACGAAGAAGCCGCTGAGCCTGATCCGGCCGGCTGTCGGCGTCGTCACCGTGCCGAGGTAGCCCGCCCCGCCCAGTTCGAACGTCACCAGACCGCGGCTCGAGTACCAGGTGCCGGCGATGGACCGGCTGGTGGGTGTGGGCTTCACCGACCCGAGTTGAGCCGGGACCGGAACGGGTACCGTGAGCGCGCACGCCAGAACGACGGAGAGGCGAATCAGCATGGCTTCCTCCGAGGAGCACACGGGGGGCCGTGGCGGAACCGACTCGCGCCACGCGGCCAGGTCATGTCTCAGGGGTTACCCTGGCAGCATTGTAGCGCCACCACCCTCGGACTGATCCGGATCCGGCTGGCGACACAGCCGGGATCATTGCGGTCGGGCAGCCCCGGACCTGCCGTTCGCCCCTCGTTCTCCCGCGTTCGTCACATTCCAGGAGCACCTGCCGCGGGCGTTCGGCACACTCGACCCAGGACGGCGGTCACCGGGCCGCCGACAGGAGGTCGAATGGACCGGAAGCAGTTCTTGAGGACGGTGTGCGGGCTCGGGGCGTGCGGCTGCGCGGCCACCCTGATCGAGGCTCCGGGCGTGCTGGCGGCCGCACAGGCCGAGGCTCCCGATCAGCGTCTGGCGTTTGCGCGCTATCAGGTGGCCAACCTCACACGCTTCATCGCCGGAGGACCCGGGGCGTCGGCCGGCGTCGAGGCCATCGAGAAGACCGGCCGCGAATGCGCGAAACTCGGCGGGCTCCCGGCGAGGTTCAAGGGCAATCCCGAGGGCTACTTCGCCGCCGCCAGGCAGGCCTGGGGCACCGAGTTCCAGTGGGACAAGCCGAAGGGTATCGTCACGGTCGCCGTGGCCGAAGGCCCGTGCGGCTGCCCCCTGGTGGACACCAGGCGCACGCCGGCCGTCTGGTGCCACTGCTCGGTGGGCTACCAGAAAGAGGCATTCGCCCAGGTGTTCGGGCGGGAGGTGCAGGCGCGGCTCATGGAGTCGAAGCTCTCGGGCGGCACCCGGTGTGTGTTCGAGGTTCAGGTCGGATCGCCGGTCTGACCGGCGTTCCACGCTATGCTTGAGGCCGTCGCGGGGCGCGGCGACGCGCCTGACTGCCCGCGTGGGACTGCCATGACGATGACCGACGGCGGATCGAGCGGCACGCGGATGCCGGGCTTCCTGGTGTCGTGGGATCGACTGGGCTTCCGCCTGGTCGTCTTCGGCGGCCTGGCGCTCATGTGGACGTTGCACGGCATGATGGCCGGCACGGCGTGGCCGGACATGGTGCGCGCGGAGTTCGGCGGCCTGCTGCCGTGGGCGTTCCTGGCGCCGCTGGTGCTGTGGTGGGACCGGCGCATCGCGCTGGCCCGGCCCGGGGCCTGGCGCTACTTTGCCGCGCACGCGGTGGGCATGCTGGTCGTGTTCGTGCCCTACTGGGTCATGGCACGGACGATCGCGCTGGTGTGGCGATGGGGCGCGTCCGGCTGGTCGGCCATGCCGTTCGACGCCTTCACGCCGACGCTGCTGAACGTGGCCGGCGGCCTGCTCAACGTGCCATTCGTCTACCTGCTGATCCTGCTCGGCGCGCAGGCGATGACCCACGCGCAGGCCCGCCATGCGGAGGCCGCCCAGGCCGATCGGCTCGCGCGTCAGCTTTCCGAGGCGCGCCTCGCGCTGCTCCAGCGCCAGCTGCATCCCCACTTCCTCTTCAACGCGCTCCAGGCGATTTCGACGCTGCTCCATCGTGATCCCGCGATGGCGGATCGACTGCTCGTGCACCTGTCCGAGCTGCTGCGGGCCATGCTCGAGCGTGCGTCGGGCCAGACCCTCCCGCTTCGCGCTGAACTCGACCTGGCGCGGACGTACCTCGACATTGAGCAGGCCCGGTTCGGCAGCCGGCTTTCGGTGAACTGGCGCGTGGACGACTCCGTGCTCGAGGCGCCCGTGCCGTCGCTGGTGGTGCTGCCCCTGGTGGAGAATGCCATCCGCCACGGCCTCTCCGCCAAGGTCGGCCCCGGACGCCTCTCGGTCGAGGCTGGGCGAGACGACGGATCCCTCCTGATCACCGTTGCCGACGATGGCGTGGGAGCGGTGCTGCCGCTGCCGGACGGCCTGGGCGTGGGGAATACGCGGCAGCGGCTCGACGCGCTCTACGGCGGGCAGGCGGCGCTCGAGGTCGCCAGCGCGCCGGGGCAGGGCTTCCGCGCGTGCGTCCGCATTCCGCTCGGCGAGGCGGCGTCATGATCCGCGCGCTCATCGTGGATGACGAGCCGCTGGCCCGCGAACGCGTGCGTGCGCTGCTGGCGCCGCACGCGGACGTGCAGGTGTGCGGCGAAGCCGCCGACGGCCAGGCTGCGCTGGACGCGGTCGAGGCCAGTGCCCCGGATGTCGTGTTCCTCGACATCCAGATGCCCGGTCTGAGTGGACTCGAGGTGGTGGAGGCCTGGCGTCGCGACGCCGGCCGCCCGCTGCCGGTCGTCGTGTTCGTGACGGCCTTCGACCAGTTCGCGCTTGACGCGTTCCGGCTGCACGCGATCGACTACCTGACGAAGCCCATCGACCCCGAACGTTTTGCGGAAGCCATGCGCCGCGTGCGCGATCTCCTTCGCCGGCCGGACCGGGGCGAGCTCGATCGGCGCATCGAGGCAATGCTCGAAACGCACGAGCGCCGCCGCGCCATCCGTACCCACCTCGTGGTGCGCGAACCCGGGCGCTACCTGCTGGTGCCGGTGTCGGAGGTGCAGTGCCTCGAGGCCACCGGCAACTACGTGCGCCTGCACGGCGCGCACGGCGGGCACCTGCTGAGGAGTACCCTGGCCGCCGTCGAGGCCCGGCTCGATCCCGGGCGCTTCCGCCGCGTCCATCGCTCGTGGATCGTCAATCTCGATCACGTGCGCGAGGCGCAGCCGTGGACGAAGGGCGGCTGGATCCTCCTCACGCGTGGCGGCTTCAGGGTACCCGTCGGGCAGCAGTACCACGGCGAGATCGCGAAGATCCTCGGGTAAGGCAGGCGGACCGCGGCGATCGTCGCTACTGGCGTGAGCCCGGCTCGTCCGGCGTCTGCTGCAGCAACTTGGCGACGAGGGCCGTCCAGCCGGTCTGATGGCTGGCCCCGAGGCCGGCCCCCGTGTCGCCGTGGAAGTACTCGTAGAACAGGATCAGGTCCCGCCAGTGCGGGTCGTGCTGCTGCCGATCGTCCCCGCCGTAGACCGGCCGGCGCCCGGCCGCGTCCCGGAGGAAGATCGCCGACAACCGCTTCGACACCTCGGCCGCCACCTGCGCGAGCGTCATCCATCGGCCCGATCCGGTGGGGCACTCGACGGTGAACCCGTCGCCGAGGTGGTGGTGGAACTTCTGAAGGGCCTCGATGAGCAGGAAGTTGACGGGGAACCAGACAGGCCCGCGCCAGTTGGAGTTGCCGCCGAAGAGCGCCGTACTCGATTCCCCCGGGTCGTAGTCGACCCGGTATTCCTGACGCCCGACACGGAGCACGTACGGGCGCTCGAGGTGCACCCGCGAGAGAGCCCGGACGCCGTAGGGCGACAGGAACTCCCCTGTGTCGAGCATGATCGCGAGCACGCGGCGGAGCCGTTCGGGATCGACCACCGACAACAGGTGGTGCTCGCCCCGGGCGTCATCCTGACGGGACATCACGCCACCGGTGAGGTCCTTCCGATGGTCGAGGAACCACTGCATCCGGCGGCGGAACTCGGGAAAACGATCGAGTCGCTCCTGATCGAGGACCTCGACGGCACACAGCGGAATGAGCCCGACCATCGACCGCACCTTCAGGGGAAGATGTCTGCCGTCAGGCAGGTGCAGCACGTCGTAGAAGAATCCGTCTTCCTCGTCCCAGAGGTTGAGGCCGTCGTGCCGGCCCCGGTGGCTCATGGCGTGGGCGATGAAGAGGAAGTGCTCCCAGAACTTGCTGGCCATGTCCTCGTACGCCGGGTTGCCCTCGGCGAGTTCCAGGGCAATGGCGAACATGTTGAGGGCGTACATCGCCATCCAGCTCGTGCCGTCCGACTGTTCGATGTGCCCGCCGGTGGGCAACTCGGCGCTGCGATCGAAGACGCCGATGTTGTCCAGGCCGAGGAAACCTCCCTGGAAGAGGTTGTGCCCCTCGGTGTCCTTGCGGTTGACCCACCAGGTGAAGTTGAGCAGGAGCTTCTGGAACACCCGCTCGAGAAACACGCGGTCGCCCACACCCCGGCGGCGTTTCTCGATCTTGTAGACCCGCCATGCCGCCCACGCGTGCACCGGGGGATTGACGTCGCCCAGCGCCCATTCGTAGGCGGGCAACTGGCCGTTGGGGTGCATGTACCATTCGCGCAGCATCAGCACGAGCTGGTCCTTGGCGAACTCCGGGTCCACGAGGGCCAGGGGCACGGCATGAAACGCCAGATCCCATGCCGCGTACCAGGGGTACTCCCACGTGTCGGGCATGGAAATGACGTCCGCATTGAACAGGTGCGCCCACTCGCGATTCCGGCCGCGTCTGCGCTGGAGCGGCGGGCGTGGCTGGGCCGGATCCCCGTCGAGCCAGTCCCGGACAACGTAGTGATAGAACTGCTTCGACCACAGCAATCCGGCCAGCGCCTGCCGCATGATGCGGGCGCCGTCCTCCGACTCCGCGTCGGGAATGATGACCCCGTAGAACTCGTCGGCCTCCCGCCGCCTCGCCGCCACGATGCCGTCGAAGTCGGTCCCGAACGGATCGACGTCCGGATCGCCGCGGCGGTCCGTCAGCCGGAGCCGGATCACCGCGCGCTGGCCGGGCTCGACGACCAGCCGATAGTGGGCGGCGCCCCTGGTGCCCTCGAGCGCCGGGTTCACCGCATCGGCCTGCCCCCGCACCACGGCATCGTTGATCCCGTCCTTCGCATGGCGGGGACCGGGCACACCGAACAGTCTGGCGGTGTTGGTCTCGTTCTCCGTCACGAGCAGACGCGGAGCCCCCTGGCAGTGCAGCCAGCGTCGGCCTGAGGTGGACTCGTCCAGTTCGAACGTCGCGTGCGCCGCCCCCGCCGACGCCCGCAGCACCGGCCGCTCCGGCGAGCGTCCCCACGACCAGGTGTTCCGGAACCACACCGTCGGCAGCAGGTGAATCGGGTGCGGCTCGGGGCCTCGGTTCGTGGCGGCGATTTCAATCAGCACATCCTCAGGATCGTTCTTGGCGTAGGTCACCTCGACGTCAAAGTACCGGTCCTCGTCGAAGACACCCGTGTCCATCAACTCGAATTCCGGGTCGCGGCGCGTGCGTGCGCGATTCTCCCGGACGAGCCGCTCGTAGGGGAACGCGGCCTGCGGGTACTTGTAGAGGAACCGCATGAACGAGTGCGTCGGCGTGGAATCGAGGTAGTAGTAATACTCCTTGACGTCCTCGCCGTGGTTCCCCTCGTTGCCGGTCAGGCCGAACAACCGCTCCTTCAGGATGGGGTCGCGTTCGTTCCAGAGGGCCAGCGCGAAGCAGATGCGCTGGTGCCGGTCGCAGATGCCGCCGAGGCCGTCTTCGTTCCAGCGGTACGCCCGCGACCGGGCGTGGTCGTGGGGCAGGTACTCCCAGGCACTGCCGTTCGGGCTGTAGTCCTCGCGCACGGTGCCCCAGGCGCGATCGCTGAGGTACGGCCCCCAGCGCTTCCAGTGGCGCCGCCGCTCGCGGTCTTCGTCGAGCCGGAGGTGTTCGGCAGTCATGCGCTAACCGGGCGTCATCGTCCGGACCGGACAGGGGCTTTCATGATTTCGAAGCACAGCTGAGGGCTGGTGTCTTCGATGCCCGTCAGGAGGTAGACGACCTTGCCCGCATCCGAGGCGTCGATGGCGTAGTAGTTCTCCGCCCCGGACACCGGCTTGATGCTCATGCAGAGCCGGTTGAACAGCCACAGCCAGCTGCCGCTGGCGTACGCCGGGTGATCGCGCTCCGGTGCGGTCCTGAGCCACGCGTACTCGTGCCAGTTGCGCATCAGCCGGGGATTCTGGTTCCGGATCGACACGATGCGCAGCCCGCCTCCGGCCTCGCTGCCGAACTGCTGCTGCATCTCCGGCATGGTCCAGCCGGTGTGGTGCTCCCACTTCTCGTAAGGGGCGTCTGCGTGGGTGTCGTTCCAGCAGTTCAGCATCGTGATGACCGTCACGAACCGCCGCCGGTCGGGGCGGGCCCTCGACACGGCTTCGCCGATGACGTGCACGGGCCCGGCGGCCACGATGAACAGCGGATCGTCAGCCGAGGAACGGTTGACTTCGTCCCTCAGCGCCTCGTAGGCGGTTTCCGGATCGTCGACGGCCGCGATGAACCTGGTGTGCGTGAAGCCGAACAGCCGGCCGCCCGTCAGGGCGCTCTCTCTCATCTGCTCGTACGGCGTCACGCCGTTGACGCCCGGGTGTTCGACGTTGCTGCCCCAGACGTGGTCGGCGTAGATGTACAGGGGCACCCGGTCCTGCAGCCCGCGCGCCGCGAGGATCGCGAGCGACAGGGGCGTGGCGGCCCAGTCATCGTGGTCGTGTTCGTTGCCGTCGGCGCTGACCACAATCCGCCCGCTGCCCTGCCACAACGGCGTCTGGGCACGAACGACCGCCGGGAACGTAATCAGGACGACGGCAACCCAACAGACGACGCCAGTTGAACGGAACAATCGACTCATGGTCCCCGCCCTTGGACAACGTCACGGACCACCAGTATACGGGCAGCCGCCCCTGGGTCACGGGGCCTGGTGGCCGGACCTGGCGGTCTCGGTAATCAGCCGCGCGGAGCGGTTCCGCGTGACGTAACTCCAGGCCCACTGCAGCAGGACCGACAGACGGTTCTCGAATTCGACGAGATACATCAGGTGGACGAACAGCCAGGTCAGCCACGCCGTGGCACCGTGCAGCCGCAGCCTGCCAATCTGTGCCACCGCCGCCGAGCGGCCGATCACCGCCATGCTTCCGCGATCCCGGTACCGGAATGGTGGCACGTCCTCGCCGCGCAGCCGCCGGGTGATACGCCGCGCCGCGTACGCGCCTTGCTGCATGGCCACCGGCGCGACCCCCGGCAGCGGACTTCCCTCGGCGTGCCGCGAGTGGGCCAGGTCGCCGAGCACGAGGATCTCGGGGTGGCCCGGCACGCTGAGGTCGGGGCCGACGATCACGCGACCGTGCCGATCGAGTTCCGCGCCGGCGGCCGCAGCCACCACCCGCCCCAGCGGTGAGGCCTGCACGCCGGCGGCCCAGACCACCGTCCGGACCGCGATGGTCTCGGACTCCTGCCCATGTCGAACCGTCAGACGTCCCGATTGGATGTCCGTCACCACCGCATGCGTCCGGACCGTGACGCCGAGCCGTTCGAGCGATGCGGCGGCGGCACTCGACAACGCCTCGTCGTACGTGGCGAGCAGGCGCCCGGTGGCTTCGATCAGCGTGACACACGCCTGCCTGGTGTCGATGCGGCAGAAATCCCGCGGCAGTGTGTGCTGGGCCAGTTCGCCGATGGCGCCCGCCAGTTCGACGCCCGTCGGGCCGCCGCCGATGACGGCGAACGTCATCCACTCCCGCTGCCGCGCCGCATCGGGTTCCCGTTCGGCCCGCTCGAACGCCTCGAACACGCGCCGCCGAATCTCGGTGGCATCCTCGATGGACTTCAGGCCGGGAGCCAGCGGCTCCCAGTCCGGACGGCCGAAGTAGTGATGACTGGCACCGGTCGCCAGGATCAGGCTGTCGTACCCGATGCTCGAGGCGCCCATCCACACCCGACTCCCCTCGGCGTCGATGCCGGTGACTTCCGCCTGGAGGACGCACACGTTCCGCTGCCGCCGGAGGACCGATCGCAACGGCGACGCGATGTCCGCCGGCGACAAGCCTCCGGTGGCCACCTGGTACAACAGCGGCTGGAACAGGTGGAAGTTCCGTCGATCGATCAGCGTGACCCGGACCGGCGAGCGCCGCAGGGATTTCGCCGCGTACAGCCCGGCAAACCCGCCGCCGACGATCACCACGTGATGGGCTTCGCGAGTCATCCAGGATGCCTCTCGGAGGGTGCCTGTCAGCGCCAGTCAGGCCTCCCTGGACTGGACCGCGCACGTGTTTGACGAACAGCAGCCGAATCGTTCTTCTGCCTCTTCGGTATGACGCGCGCACGCAGGCTGAGGTGCCGGGAACACCGATCAGCCGACGCCCCCGGAGCGCGTTCGCCAGCAGGCCGGCAGCCTGCGGCCCTCACCGCCTGGTTGACCTGTTCGCCCGGTCCCATTCCCGTTCGAACAGCGGGATGAGGTCGCTCTGGCCGAGGGCCTGCTCCAGCATCGCCAGGACGGCGCGAACCTGGTCGACGAGCGCGCGGTCGCCGCGTTCGGCCAGCACGCCCTGGATGTCTTCGATGTCCTTTGCGCGGCCGGCGAGCACCTTCGTCACGAGGAGATCCGCCGGACTGATGACGGGAACGGGTGTGCCTCCGATCTCGACGATGACGGCGCGGGACGCGAACGCCTCTTCGAGTCCGGGGCCGGCCATGACGACATCGACAGGCAAACCCGTCGGGGTGTGAAGTACGGGCAGCACGCGCGTCTGTTCGATGAACGTCGGCGTCGCCGCCACGCGGGGGTGGAAGGCCGCCTTCTGCAGCTCGGCCAGAAGGTGCCCCACCCCCATCCGGCCGAGGCACACGGTCACGTCGACGTCAGTCGTCATCCGGGGCCGGCCCCAGATCAGCGCCGCCTGGGCGCCGAAGACATACCACCTGACGGACAGGCGGTCGAGCGCCCGCGCCAGATCGGCGAGGAGTCTAGCGGGGCTGGACGACGACGGCACGCAGGGCCTCCGACACGCGTACGTGAACCGCATGGTCGTCCGCGCGGTCGTCGGCGGAGGGCCAGTCGGGCCTGACCGACATGGCGTGGCGGCGCAGGCCGTCCGCCAGTTCGAGCATGTCCGCGACGGACATTCCGCGCTTCATCTCGATCCAGGCGTCGGTCTTGGCCTCCGAGACCAGGGCCCAGTTGCGGCGGGCAAACGCCTTCAGGTCGGCGGGATCCACGGCGTGATTGTAGCACTGCGCCGGCTGCGGCCCCGGATGGCGCGAACCCCCTGACGCAGTGCCGGGGCTTGGCCGGCGGCGTCGACCACGACCCTGCTGTGATGAGCGGGCACTGTCCGGGCAGAAGTGCCGCAGACCGAAGGCACGGCCGGAGCCGGTCTTGAGATAGCGTTCGAACCGCGCAGCGGTCTTCTCATCGACGAAATTCAGGGACACGAGCACCCGCCAGGACTTGGCACGCGCCGTGTGGACGTTCAGGCCGGCGTTGTGCCCCGCCACACGTCGCGCCAAGTCGGACGTGAGGCCGACGTAGTGCTTCGACGAGTCGGTCTCGCTGCGAAGGACGTAGACGATAGTCTTGGGTAGGCCGGGCATGGCCACACCAGTTGCAGCTACTGGGCCAGGCAGCGAGGCTTCGGATTACTCAGCAACCGGTGGTCGTTCGACACAGAGATCGCAGGAACGGCACTGCGGGAGGGGGTCCGACAGTGGCAGAAACTGCGGTCCGCCTTCGCCCGCCGTCGCTCGCTCCGCGAGCTCTGGCGCGGCTTCGGCGAGACAGCCTTCGCGTGTGGTGCGGCTTCGGCTGGCTTGCCTAGCCGAAGCCACCGATGGTGGCGAAGGCTGGCGGAGAGGGGGGGATTCGAACCCCCGTGCCGCTTACGCGACAAGACGCTTTCGAGGCGCCCCCGTTACGACCACTTCGGTACCTCTCCGCTCTCGGACTTCTCATTATGACAGAGCCCCGAGGCGCGAGGCTAGTGGCACGTGTCACGCCCCCGGGAACCCGGCCCCGGCACCGCGCGCACGACGATCCGGGAGCCCATCAGGGCCGCACGTGCGCGGACAGTGACGCGCGGCGGCGCCTGGCGGCTAGAACCGCACCACCAGGCCCGCGGCGGCGTAGTGCACCAGCGCGAAGGTGTAGACCTCGTCGTTGTCGGCGCCGCCCTCGAGCAGCCGGTACCCGGCCTTGACGGACCAGTTGCGGCCGCCATGGATGAGCAGGCCGGCGAAGATGTCCTCGGCGCGGCCCTGGGGCGCGGCCAGCGCGTCGCCCTCGAGCAGCAGCGAGGCGCGGGCGCCAAGACGGCGTTCCACCAGGAAGTTGACCAGCGGCACCACGCCCACGTTCGTCTTCTCGGCCATCGTGCCGCCCGCCGTGAGACGGGTGATCGCGTCGCGCACCTTCAGGGTGGCGCCGAACCCGACCCGCCAGGCATCGGTCTGCACGGGCTCGTACCGATAGGTGAGCCGGTAGGAGTTGAACACGTAGAGGCCGTCGGTCGGCACGCCGGCATCGAACGTGCTGCCGGCGAACGAGACGGGCTCATCGAAGGTGCCTGACGCGCGGATCTCCAGCGGCGCCACCAGGGCCGACAGCACGTGCCGGGGCGCCAGCCGCACGTCCGCCCGGAAGCGCCAGAAGAACGCCGTGTCGGACGAGAGATCGTCCGTGAGCGAGAACAGGGTGCCCGTATCGCCCGGAATCCGGACGTTGTTGTAGCCGGAAATGGCCGCCCCGCTCTCGATGTCGGCACGCCAGCGCTCCTGGGCGCCTGCCGGTTGCGCCGCTGCCATTCCCGCCACCGCTGCCAGCAACCCCATCACGACACGCGTCTTCATGTGCATCCCCCACCGTTTAGGACGCCGGTGCCGCCGGGGCCGTTCCCGGCCGGGGCACCCCACCCGCCCCTGTCAATCCGTGTCACGCTGGGGCACAATCATGCGGCGCGGGCCCCCGGTCAGGCGTGGTGGCCTCAGTCCCCGGCGTCCGATGACGCGGGCCGCGCATCCGGGAGGACATCATGGGTCAGCCACCACTGAGATTTGGACTTGTGGGCGCCGGGTTCATCGCGAAGTTCCAGCTGGCCGCCCTGCGGCAACTGCGCGGCATCGACGTCAGCGGCGTCGTCGCCCCGAAGGGCGCGGAGGAGCTGGCCGCGCAGTCCAGGCAGTGGGGCACCGGCGACACGATCGTCTACCCCACCATCGCCGAGATGACGAAGCACGTGGACGTCATCGCCGTCTTCGCACCCAACTTCGCCCGCGTCGAGATCGTCGAAGCCATCGTCGACGCGGTGAAGGCCGGCGCCGCCCTGAAGGGTCTCATCTGCGAGAAGCCCCTCGGCCGGAACGTGCGAGAAGCCCGGCGCCTCGTGGATCTGGCGGGTTCGACGGGCCTGCCCACGGCGTACTTCGAGAACCAGCTCTTCATGAAGGCCATCCGCGCCCAGCTCGCGCAGCTCGAACAGGTGCGCCGCCAGATGGGCCCGATGACGCTCGTGCGCTCCGCCGAGGAACACGGCGGGCCCCACGAAGGGTGGTTCTGGGATCCCACGCGCCAGGGCGGCGGCGTGCTGTGCGACATGGGCTGCCACAGCATCGCCACGGGCTGGTACGCCCTCACGCCCACGGGCAAGCCCCTCACCTTCCTGCAGCCGGTCGAGGTCACAGCCGATCTGGGCCTGCTCAAGTGGGGCCAGCCGGCCTGGCGCGAGAAGCTGCTGCGCGACCGCGGCGTGGACTACGCCGCGACGCCCGCCGAGGACTTTGCCACGGGCATGGTCACCTATCGCAACCCGGAGACCGGCCAGCGGGTGAAGGCGCAGTTCACCAACTCCTGGATGTTCGAGAAGCAGGGGCTGCGCGTCCTGATGGACGGGATGGGGCCGGGCTACGCGTTCGAGGTCAACACGCTGCTGTCGCCGCTCAACATCTTCATCGGCGATGCGGCGGCAGACGCGATCGCCGACGCGGAATCTGCCCTGGAGAAGTCGACGGCGTCGCGGGGACTGCTGGCGGTGCAGCCGAACGAGCCGGATCTGTACGGCTATCCCGACGAGAACGCCGATGCCCTCGAGGCCTTCACGCAGGGGCGAGACGCGATGCTGCCCTGGAGATACGGCCTCGAGATCACCAGGCTCGTCATGGCCGCGTACATGTCGGCCGAACAGCGGCGCGTGGTCGATCTCACCGACCCCGCCACGCGGGCGGCCCTCGACACGTACGTCCCGCTGATTCAGCAGGGCCGCGGCGCGGATCAACTCTACGGACGGTAGGGGCCTACTTCCTGGGGTGTGACCCGGCTGGGGCCGTCGCCACGGCCTCGGGGGCTCCGCTCAGTACGAGTTCCTCACCCGGCAGGGCGGGCGGCAGGGCCAGCCGCTTCCGCATCGCCTCGAACTCGATCTGCAGGAGCGGCGATTTCACCATCCCGGCCGCGAGCTCGTTGACCCGCTTCTGGAGCGCCGCCACCTTCTCGGGGTGCTGGTCGGCCACGTTCGTGCGCTCGGACGGATCCTGCGCGATGTTGTAGAGCTCCGGCACCGACGGCAGGGGCGCCCGCCACACCAGCTTCCAGTCGTGCTGCCTGATGCCGGCGCGGAGGCCCTCGAGGTTGTAGACGACCTCGGTGCGCGGCGACGGCCGCCCGTCGGCGATGGTCGACCACATGTCCAACCCGTCCAGGGGTTTCGCCCGTGCCGTGCGGCCTCCCGCGAGGCCCACCAGCGTCGGGTACATGTCGACCACGTGCATCATGCCCTCGACCGTGGCGCCGGCCCGCACCCGGCCGGGCCAGTTCACGAGGGCCGGCACGCGCGTGCCGCCCTCGTAGAGGGACGCCTTGCCGTCGCGGTACGGCCCGTTGTCGCACGGGACCTTGAACGAATTCGGGTCGCCCTCGCCGGCGAACATGGCGTTGCGGGTGCCCCCGTTGTCGCTCTGGAACACGATCAGCGTGTTACCGCGCAGTCCCTTCCGTTCGAGGGCCGCGATCACCTTGCCAATCGCGTCGTCCATCGCCGTGATCGCGGCGGCGTACGCCCGGCGGCTCGGGTCGGCAATGCCGGCGTACCGGTCGAGATACGCCTGCGGCGCCTGGTAGGGCGTGTGCGGGGCGTTGAACGCCAGGTACAGGTAGAACGGCTTGCCCGGGTTCCTCGACTCGATGTAGCGCACGGCGTCGTCGCCCAGCAGCGTGGTGGAGTACCCGGCCTCCGTGACGCGTGTGTTGTCCCGGTACCAGTCCACCACGCCGTGCTGTTCGTGGGTGAAGTAGTCGATCTCACCGATGAGCGGCCCGTACTGGTAATCGAAGCCGCGCTGACGGGGCCAGTACTTCGCGTCCGCGTGGCCGAGGTGCCACTTGCCGACGATCGCGGTGTCGTATCCCGCGTCCTTCAGGGCTTGCGGCAGCAGCCACTCGTCGGTGGGCAGCCCGTAGGTGTGGCCCGACGGGATGACCAGCGTCTGCAGGCCGTAACGGAACGGGTAGCGGCCGGTCAGGAGCGCCGCCCGCGTCGGCGTGCACATCGGCTGGGCGTAGAACTGCTCCAGCCGCGTGCCCGTAGCCGCCAGGCGGTCGATCTGCGGCGTGGCGATGTCGCTGCCGTGGTAGCCCACGTCCTTCCAGCCGAGGTCGTCGGCCACGACGTAGACGATGTTCGGCTGCTGGGCGACGGCGGCCCGGGGCCATCCGAGCCCGAGCGCCAGGGTGACGAACGCAGCCATGACGACACACCGGCGGCTGGCGAGACGACGGACGTGGACACTGATAGGCATTCTGATCATCAATGCTACCGGCGCCACGGCAGGAGCACTACTGTCCATTCGGACAGGTGGCCGGAACACGGAGCAGACGATCAGGCTGGCTCGTCCGGCGGGGTCTTCGGATGGACGAGCCCGAGGGCGACGGCGTGCCGGACGAGTTCGGCGCTGGTCTTGAGGCCCAGCTTCTTCATCATGCCGTACTTGTGGAAGGCCACCGTTCGGCGCGTGAGTCCGAGCAGGCCGGCGGCTTCCGGCATGGAGCGGCCTTCGGCCAGCAACTGCAGCACCTCGCGCTCGCGCAGGCTGAGGGATGGCTGGCCCCTCCGGTCCACGCGGTTCACGAACACTGCGGCAGGCTCGGTCGTGATGGCTGCCGCGATGTACAGCTGTCCGCGTGCCACGTGTTCCAGCGCCTGGAACAACTCGCGTGCGGCCGCGGACTTGACCACGTAGCCGGCGGCGCCGCGGCGAAGGGCTTCGGCGGCCGTGTCGGGGTCCTCGTCCACCGTCAGCACGATGATCCGCGCCCTGGGCAGGTGCTGCCGGATGCGCAGGATGGCATCCAGGCCGTTGAGCCCCGGCATGGTGATGTCGGTCACGATGACGTCGGGTTGCAGATCCACGGCAGCCTGGATGAGGGCGCGCCCGTCGGTGACCGCCCCCACGACATCGAACGCCGGCTGGAGCAGCGACCGGAGCGAGTCGAGGAGAATCGCATGATCGTCGGCGAGCAGTACACGCACCCTGGTCCCGGGCATCGCACTCACTCCTGGTTGCGAGCGGCGTCGACGGGCGACTCCGCCTCGTCGATGGGCACGGTGGCCTCAACGCGCGTGCCGCCCCCCTGGCGCGTCGTCACCGACAGCCGGCCGCCCAGCAGCCTGGCCCGCTCCTCCATGCTCAGCAGGCCGAGACCACGTGTCCGGCTCTCTTCGTCGACATTGAACCCGCGACCATTGTCCTCCACCACCAGGCGAATGCCGTCCGCGGCTCGGGACAGCGTCACCCGGGCGGACGTCGCCCGGCTGTGGCGCACGACATTGCGGGTGGCTTCCTGGAGGATGCGGAACAGGCTCACCCCCGCGCGGCCGCGCACGTCATCGGGCAGGCCGTCGGCCACGAAGGTGAACGCCACCCCCGACGTGGCGCTCATGTCGCGGCACCAGCCCCTGGCCGTGCTGACGAGGCCCAGTTGGTCCAGCTTGGCGGGATGCAGTCGGTACGAGAGCGCGTGCAAGTCGGAGGACAGGGACTGCACCTCCGACAGGGCGCGCGCCACGCGCGAATCGGCTGTCTCTCCGGACTGTTGCTGCAGCGCGCTCAGGTCGAGAGCCACCACCGCGAGGCGCTGGCTGTGATCGTCGTGCAGTTCCCGGGCGATCCGCCGGCGTTCGTCCTCCTGGGCGTCAATCAGCCGGCGGCTCAACTGCTGCGACTCGCGAATCACCTGGCGCATCTGGAGCTCGCGCTCCCGGAGGGCCGCCTCGCTGGCCCGCAGGTCGCGGACCAGGCTCGCCTCACGCAGCACCTTGTTGCCGAGCTCGTACCCCATCACGAGCAGCGCGGGCCCGAACAGCGGCGCGCCAAATGACGGCGCCCGGTAGAAGCCCCCGTACACCAGGGCCGCCTGCGCGGCGGCCAGCAGGGCAAAACCTCCGACGGTGCCGCCGAGCGCCGCGGCCTGTCTCTTCGCTTCCCGATCGCCCGTCCGCCACCGCGTCACCGAGGCATCGACGACGAACACCACGACCAGCAGGAAGCTGAGATGCACGATCCAGTGCCAGGCGCTGAGCTGCCCGAGGCCGATCGTCACGGTCTCTCCCAGGTAGGAGATCCGGGCAATCCCGGTCAGGGCGCTGTAGTCGGCGTTGGGCGGGCGCACAAAGTTCACCACGAGGGTGACCAGGTTGATGCCCCACGCGGCGTGCGCCACCCAGGCGCGGCCCGTGCCGAAGTGGGCGCGGACGAAGGCCAGGATGCCCACCACCATCGCGAAAATCGGCACGTGCACCCATCGCAGGCGCGTGGCAAACACCTCCACCGTCGCCGCGCGCATCATCCCGAGTTCGAGCAGCGCGAACCCCGCCACGCCGCACGCCAGCACGGCAAAGTACAGGTGTTCCCGGCCGGAGCGGTCCCGCCACCAGATGCTGGTGTGAATCATCGCCAGCGTCATGCTGGCGGCGGCCAGGATCCACGAGACGATCGCGATGGGGCTCATGGTCGCTTCCCGCGCAGTACGCGTCAGCGCCTGAGGTGGCGGTCCGCGAAGTCGAGGTACTGCTGCCAGTCGTACGGCGTGATGTCGTGCGTGCCCGTGCGTACGTGGTAACGCACGGTGTCGCCAACGGGCCGGTCGGGCGGCGGCATCTCCGTCGTTCCGAGGCCGGTCTTGCCGAACAGTCCGTAGACCTCGCTCACCGCCACGGCCGAGAGGAACTCCCCCCTCGGATCGGCCCACTGGTCGTCGGTCGCGCTGGCGACATACAGGGGACGCGGCGCGGCGAGCGCGAGCAGCATGTGCGCGTCGAACGGCATCTGGTCTTCGCGGCCGCTGAAGGTCTTGTAGTTCCCGCAGAACCAGTGCGGGAAGCGGGTGTTGAGGTCGGCCACGGTCTCACCGAAACGCCGCCGGCTGATGGCCGCGCCGCCTTCGCCCGAGTCGTTGGAGATCACCATGGCAAATCGCGGATCCTGCGCCCCGGCCCACAACGCCGTCTTCCCGAGGCGCGAGTGCCCGACCACGATGAGCCGCGACGCATCCACGTCCTTGTCCTGGCTGAGGTAGTCGGCCATCCGGCTCAGCCCCCACGCCCACGCGCCAATCGCGCCCCACTCCTCGTCTGCCGGCGCGGCCTGACCCGGCCCCAGGAACGGGCGCCTCACGCCCAGGCTCAGGGCACCGGCGTGATCGGGTTCGATGTCGCCGTAGTACACCGTCGCCAGGCCGTAGCCCCGCGACACGATGGCCTCGACGGGCCAGCGCGACGCCGCGATGCCGCGCGACGTCTCGTCCGCTGGCTTGAGCTCGATCGCCTGGGTCGTGCTGTTGCGGACCCACGTGCCGGCAAGCCGGATGCCCGGGTCTGTGTGCACGCTCTGGTTCGGCTGGAAGCCGAGTCCGACGAACACGGGAACGGGCTTCGCGGCCTTCGCCGGCAGGTACAGCAGCAGGTGCAGCGGCCGGCCGGCCGCCGTGATCGTCACCTGCTTCCGGATCGCCTGCCCGCCCAGCGCCAGGCCCTCGTCCACCTTCACGTACTGCGCCACGCCGGGTTCCCGCGGTGCGCGCCCGAACATCTGCGCCTCGAGCAGGAGGCGGATTTCCTCCCGGCGCGCCGTCCAGTCTGCCGCCTGCTGTACACGCTCGCCGTTCGACTTCACCAGCAGCGGCGGCAGGGTGTAGGCCGGCACCCTCGATTCATCGTAGTTCGCCGCCGGCGGCTGGGGCGGCACGATGCGGTCGCCCTCCACCTCCACGACGATGACCGTGCCCATCGGGTCGAGGATGGGCCGCGGCAGGGTGAACGACTTGCGGCCGTTCGTATCGGCGATCGGGAGCGCCACGCCTGTCGCCAGGTAGTAGGCACGCTTCACCGTGTTCTGCATGGTCGGCAGTTCGAACGGCACGCGCGGCTCGACGAAGAACGTGATGAAGAGCTTGCCGGGCTTCGTCGTGATGCGGTACTCGTCGCGCGGCAGGAACAGGGGTTGGCCGCGGAGGTCTCTGGTGCCCTTCGCGCTCGGTTCGCCGAGTTCCGCCCCGAACGGCGTCGGCTGCGCGCCGTACACGGCTTCGCCGTTCACCTTCAGCCAGCGTCCTGCCGCGCGCAGGACATCCTGGCTGGCCTGCGGGATCACGCCGTCCGCCATGGGCCCGACGTTCAGCAGGTAGTTGCCGCCCTTGCTGACGATGTCCACGAGCTTGAAGACGATCTCACCGGGCCGCTTCCAGTCGACATCGTCCTTCCGGAAGCCCCAGGTGTGGTTGATGGTGGCGGGTGTCTCCCAGGCCACCGTCTGCCGTTCGCCGGGGATGATGTTGTCGCCGGTGGTGATGTAGTCGCCTTCGGCGCCGAGTCGGCCGTCGATGAGCGTCTGCGGCTGCAGCGACCGCACGAGGTCGGTGAACCGCTGGGCGCGCGCCGGCGTCATGAGCTGCGGCGTGTCGAACCACACCAGCGCCACCGGCCCGTAGTCCGTCAGCAGCTCGCGGACCTGCGGCTCGGCCTTGTCGCGCAGGTACTGGTCGAAGTCTTTCTTGTCGTTCGGCGGGAAGTCCCAGTTGTTGCCGGCGCCGTTCGGCTCGTGCCAGTCCTGCGCCTGCGAATAGTAGAACCCCAGCGGCATGCGGCGCTTCGCGCAGGCCGCGGCCAGTTCCTTCAGGACGTCGCGCTTGAACGGCGTGGCGTCGACGATGTCGTACGTGCTCACCTTCGAATCGAACAGGGCGAACCCGTCGTGGTGCTTCGAGGTGATGACGATGTACTTCATGCCCGCGTCCTGGGCGAGCTGGACCCAGGCGTCGGCATCGAACTTCACGGGGTTGAACTGGGCGGCCAGGGCTTCGTACTCACGGACGGGGATCTTCGCGCGGTTCATGATCCACTCGCCGATGCCCGGCACGCGCACCCCTTTCCACTCGCCGGCCGGGAGAGCGTAGAGGCCCCAGTGGATGAACAGGCCGTACTTCGCCTCGCGGAACCACGCGAGGCGAGCTTCCTTCTGCGGGTCGGGCTGCGCAGGACCGGACGGCGCCGGTGCCTGGGCGCCGCCCGCGGCACTCAGGCCAGCCGCCAGCACGATGGGGAGAACAACCAGGCGGAGACGGTGGGCGATGGTCATGACAGACTCCCGCGGTGCGTAATGCACCGCGATTGTCTGTCAGGCGAAGCAACCTGGCAAGCTCCGGTCGAGTCGCGCGGCCGGCGACCCGGGGGCGACGAGCCGCTCAGGTCGGAGCGCAGCCACCGTCTCAAGGACGCGGTCGATGTCGGCCGGGGCAACGTAGAGGTGCGCCGACAAGCGCACGGGCCGGTTGACGTCCTGGCCCTGGGCCCGCACGCGGATCTTCCTCGCCCACAGGGCGTCCTGCAGCGCCCGACCCGTGACGCCGTCCACGCTGAACGTCGTGAGCGCGGACATCAGGCGCCGGTCAGCCGGTGAGGCGAGCCGGGCCCGGGGGATCTGCGCCAGGCCGTCCCGCAGACGGCCGGCCAGCATCAGGTCCCACCGCTCGATGCGCTCGATGCCAATGGCCTGGATGAAGTCCAGCGCGGCCAGCAGTCCGTCCACGACCGCCACGCTGCCCGTCCCGTACTGCATGAACCGGAAGGCGCCCGTCTCATCGTCATCGAGCCGCCCGCTGGCCAGCGTCACCCAGAGGCGCGGCTGCACGTCGCGACGAATGTAGAGCACGCCCGTGCCCTTCGGCGCCAGCAGCCACTTGTGGGGGCTCGACACGTAGGCGTCGCAGCCGAGGGTCTTCACGTCGAGCCGGCGCTGCCCGATCACCTGGGCGCCGTCGACGACGGACAGCGCGCCTCGTTCGCGCGCGAGGGCGCACAGCTCGACGGCTGGCATCAGGATGCCCAGGCCGGAGGTGATGTGGCTGAACATGACGACGCGCGTCCGTGGCGTGATGGCGTCGGCGAACAACGGCACGATGGCCTCTGGCCCGCCCTGGGCTGCCGGCAGCAGCGGGAGTTCCTTGACGACGATGCCGTGGCGTTTCGCCCGCAGGCGCCAGCTGCCGATGCCGCCGCTGTGCTCGTGGTCCGTCGTGACGACCTCGTCGCCGGCCTTCAGGTCGAGCCCGTTCGCCACCAGGCTCATGCCGATCGTGGCGTTCTGCGTGATCGCGATTTCCTCGGCTGGCGCGTTGATGAACGTGCCGATTCTCGACCGGGCCGCCACGAGCTGCTGGTAGCCCGTGAGCGGCTCGCCGTCGGCCTGGAAGTACGGCCAGTCGGGCAGTTCCCGTTCCAGTTGCTCGAGCCGCCCGGTCATCGCCGAGAGCACGTCGCGCGGCATGGCCCCGAGCGTGCCGGTGTTGCAATAGGTGACGTCTTCCGGGAACAGGAACCGGCGGCGGGCGGCGGCAAAGACCGCGGCATCCGGCTCGTCGGCCTGGGGCGTGAACGGCCTGTGCGCACCCGCACTCCCGTCGCCCGTCGTGCAGGGCTTCAGCCCTGCCGGCGTGTCCCCCCACACACGCACGCCAGGCGCGAGAGTCGCGGCGCCGGCCAGGGCGGATTGCGAAAGGAACCGGCGGCGCGTCTGTCGCATCAGAGACCTCCCGGGGTCGGGACCGTCACCACCCAGCCTCGCGCGGCCAACTCTTTCGATGCCGCCGGCGAGACCCGGCCCGTCAGCACGATCGTCAAGCGCTTCGCCCCGAGTTCCTGCCGGGCGCGCGTGTCGATCTCCTGCAGCGTCGCTTCGGCCGCGGTGGTCCAGCGTACCCAGTCGAGGGGCAGCAGGACGTACGCCTCGCCGCCCGCCCCCACGGCCACCGTCGCGAGCGAGTCGGTCAGCAGCGCGCTGAACGGGGCGGCCGCGTGGCGCTGCGCCAGCAACTCGGCGCTCTCGACGTGGAACAACGCTTCACGTTCGTGACGCGACGCGGCGGCGGCCGGGATGCGCGCGGCGCTGCCGGGGATCTTCGCCGCGTGAAGCGCCGCGATCAGCCGTGTCTGATAGCTCAGCGTCAGGGCGCCGTTGCGGAAGAAGGCTTTTGCCGCCTCGTCCGGGACACCGAGATCCGCGAGGCGCTGCTCGTTGATCTTCCGCAGTTCCTCGGGGTCCTTGCCCCAGACCAGGTTGCCGGCGGTGGCGGTCATGCCGACGACGCCCGGAATGGGCAGCGCGACCTTGCTGACGATCGATCCGGCCGCGTCTGCCTTGCCGACGTCGTCGAGGGCCTTTCGCAACACCGGGTTGGTCGTGTAGGGATCGACGCCGAGCTTCTGCGCCCACCGGCGGGCTGCGCTACTCACGCCCGTCACCGATTTGCCCGCCGACGCCGCCGCATTGCCGCCCGGCGTGGACCCGGCCGCCGGGTCGTCCGCTGTGGCCGACTCGACCGCCCGCTTGCTCTGCCGGCCCAGGTTCACGCCCAGCCTCTTGATACCCGACCCGAGCCCCTTCACCGTGCCAGCCGGGTCCGTCACGACACCGGCCGCTCCCTTGCCGACGTTGACGACGGACTGGGCGCCGGCCTTCAGAAACACGCCGGTCTTCGAGACGTCGTCGAGCCGGGCCAGCGCGTCGACCTCGGAGAGGCGCACGGCCAGCATCGACCGGCCTTCGGCCTCGAACGCGCCGAAGTCGGACTCGATGCGGAACTCGTGGAAGTACCCCTCGGTCTGCACCGCGGCGGCCACGGCGTGACGGGGACCCTTGAGCTCGGCCGGGGTCAACAACTCGGCGGCCGTGAATACCGGCGGCGGTTCGTCGGCGCGCCGGGCATCGACCGGCTGGCCGCCGGACAGCACAACCAGCAGGCCCGCCCCGCCAACCAGCGCGACCATCTTCGAGCGGTTCATGTGACGCTCTCCTCCCGGTTACTCGTCCCGACCCCGGGGGGTTCCGAGGGCGCCGCGGAGTTTGTCGGCCAGCGAGCCGAACCCTTCCTTCGACGCCGGCGCCGTCCGGGCGGTGTAGTCACGCAACTCCGCCGCGTCCTGCGCATCAAGAACGGCCTTCCGGCTGAGACGGATCCGGCGGCCTCCGGGCTCCACCTCGAGGACGACGACATCCACGTCCGATCCGACAGGGAACGCCTTCACGACGTCGGCCTCCTTGTCGAGGCCGGTCTCGCTCATCGGAATCAGCCCCGTCTTCCCGGGACCGAGGAAGACGAATACCCCGAACCGTTCGTGACGCTCGACCTTGCCCGTCACACGCGCGCCGGCGGCCACGTCGCCCCGCGCCGTCGCGCTCACCGCCCGTGAGGACCCCTCGGGCACCAGGGCGACGCCGATGCGTTTCTTGTCGGGCTCGATGCTCAGGATCTCGAAGGCGCCGGCCATGCCGGCGCTCACCTCCTTCGACCACCCGCCGGGCCGGCCCGTCGGCGCGAACGTCGACGCATGGGCCAGCGCTTCGATGCCCGGCTCGAGTTCCACGAACGCGCCGAACTCCGCGATGCGGGTCACCCGCCCGGCGTACACCTGGCCGATCTCGTAGCGGGTGGACGCCGTCAGCCACGGGTCGTCGGCAAGTTGTTTCAGGCCGAGGGCGATCCTCCCGGTTTCCTGATCGACGCGGAGCACCTTGACGGTGATCTCCTGGCCCGGCGACACCACCTGGGCAGCATCCGGCACGCGCGACCAGCTCATCTCGGACACGTGCAGCAGTCCCTGGACGCCAGCGCCGAAGTCGACGAACGCGCCGTAGGGCGGGACGGTGGCGACGCGGCCGGTCAGCACGGCGCCTGGAACGATGGACTGCCGGATCTCGGCCGCGCGAACTTCCTGCTCGGCCTCGAGCAGCACCCGCCGCGACACCACGAGATTCCGGCCGCCCTCGCCGTACTCGACGATGCGGAACGTGTAGACGTGGCCGTCGTGATCGGCGGGGTCGGCCGTGCGCGTGACGTCGATCTGCGAGAAGGGACAGAAGGCGCGCTGCTTCGCGATGCGCACCTCGTAGCCGCCCTTGACCGCCCGCTCGACCTTGCCTTCCACCGGCAGGCCGCTGCGGAAGGCCTCTTCGAGCTGGCGGTCGGTGACGGCATTGCGGGCGAGCTTGCGCGACAGGGTCAGGCCGCCGTCGGTCGACACCACCACCGCCTGGATGCGCTCACCCACGGCCACCTCGAGCGCGCCCGACTCGTCCTTCAACTCGGCGAGGTCGATGACGGCCTCGCCCTTGCCGCCGACGTTCACGAACGCCACGTCGTGGCCGATCGCCACAATCGTCCCCTCGACGGTCGCGCCCCGCTCGACGCGGGTAGCCTTGACGGAGGCTTCGAACAACGCGGCAAAGTCTTCCTCGGGCTCGGTCACGATACGCTCCTTGGCCGGGACTGCGGCCACGCCTCCTGCGCAGGGTACCGCCACGTCCCTTTCTCAGGCATCGTACCTGAACCGGGGGCCGCCGGTCACCGGGGCGCCCCGGCCCCACGTGCGCCGGCCTGCCGGGTCGGTTGCCTGCCAGCATGGCTTGCGGCTACGCTGGGCATGCACCCCGACCACACATCCCGTCCCGGAGATGCCGATGACCAGACGCCTGCCTGCCGCCGCCGCGTGCCTGTCGATCCCGATCCTGGTCGCGTCGTTCCTCGCGCTGGCGCCGGCGTTCACCCGCGCGCAGGCCCCCGTGCCGACGCAGGCGGTGCCGGCGGCCGTGTCGCCCGCCGCGCGCACGCAGACCGCTCTGGATCGTTACGTGTCCGAGCCGGATCCGAGCTACCGGTACGAACGCGTGGCCACCCTCGACGGCGCGGGCTACACCGCGTGGGTCATCGACATGACGTCCCAGACCTGGCGCGCACCGGGCGAGGTCGACCGCACGGCCTGGAAACACTGGCTCACCATCATCCGCCCCGCGCAGGTGAAGCACCGGACGGCGTTCCTCTACATCACGGGGGGCAACAACACCAACCCGGCGCCCCGGGCCGCCGACGAGACGCTGGCGCGCGTGGCCACGATGACCGGTTCGATCGTGGCCGAGCTGCGCATGGTCCCCAACCAGCCGCTGGTGTTCGGCGGCGACGGGAAGCCGCGCGTCGAGGACGACCTGATCGCCTACACCTGGGACAAGTTCCTCCGCGGCGGCGACGATCGGTGGCCCGCCCGGCTGCCCATGACCAAGGCCGCCGTCCGCGGGATGGACACGGTCGTCTCGGTCTGCGCCGGCGAGCAGATCGGCATCGACGGCTTCGTCGTCTCTGGCGGCTCGAAGCGCGGGTGGACGGCGTGGACCACCGCCGCCGTCGATGCCCGCGTGGTCGCCGTGGCGCCGATGGTGATCGACCTGCTCAACGTGATCCCGTCGTTCCGGCACCACAAGGCGGTCTACGGCTACTACGCGCCGGCCGTGGCCGACTACGAGGACCAGGGCATCATGGCGTGGCAGGACTCGCCGCGGTACAAGGCGCTCATGGCCATCGAGGAGCCCTACGAGTACCGCGAGCGCCTCACGATGCCGAAGTTCATGGTCAATGCGACCGGTGACCAGTTCTTCCTGCCCGACTCCTGGCAGTATTACTATGCGGACCTCGCGGGCGAGAAGTACCTGCGGTACGTCCCCAACGCGGACCACTCGATGCGCAACACCGACGCCTGGTTCTCGGTCCTCGCCTTCTACGACGCGGTGCTGAACCGGAAGCCGCTGCCCCGGTTCAGCTGGACCGTCGCCGCGGACGGGGCGATTCGCGTCCGCACCCAGGACCTGCCCGCCGCGGTGAAGCTGTGGCAGGTGACGAACCCCGGCGCCCGGGACTTCAGGCTGAGTTCGATTGGCGCCCGCTGGAAGAGCACCGCGCTGACCCCGTCGAGCCCTGGCGAATACGAGGCGCGGGTCCCCGCGCCGGCGCGCGGGTTCACCGCCTACATGATCGAACTGACGTTCCCGAGCGGCCTGGCCCTGGCGCCCTTCAAGTTCACCACGGGCGTGAAGGTGATTCCCGACGTGGAGCCGTTCAAGGAGCAGGACCGATGATCGCATCCGACACCCACTCCCGGCCGCCCGCCACCCTGCAGGTTTCCTGCGTTCAGCTGCACTGGGCCAAGGCGCTGCCGTTCAACCTGCAGCGCACCCTCCACTTCATCGCGGCGGCGGCCGACGCGGGCAGCCGCGTGGTCCTCTTCCCGGAAGCCACGCTCACCAGCTACTACTTCCCGTACGTCGTCGGCCTCGATCCCGCCGACGTGGCGTCCGCCCTGGAACAGGTGCAGGCGGCGGCCAGGGAGCACGGGATCTGGGTCATCGTCGGCACGATTCGCCGGACGCACGATCGGTTCCTCAACCTCGCGCACGTCATTGATCCGCACGGCGCCATCACCCACGAGTACGCCAAGGTGCACATGGCCGGCCGCGACGAACAGCAGTACTGCCGGGGTGGCGACAAGCTCTCGCTGTTCGAGATCGACGGCGTCCGGTGCACGCTGGTCATCTGCCGGGACGGCCGGCACCCGGAGTTGTACCGCGTGCCGGCGATGGCCGGCGCGCAGATTCTGTTCCACCCGTCGTGCAGTTCGGATGAGATCGAAGCCGTCTGCTGGAAGCGGACGTCGGGCCGCGCCCAGCAGCCCGTGGGGCCCAACTCGAAGATCTTCCACTGCGTAGCCAATACCATCGGCGAGTCGCCCGACGGCAGGCAGACGTCCAGCGGGTCGTCGTTCATCCGCGAGCCGAACGGGATCCCGCTCGCCGAGGCCGGGTTCTACCAGGAAGAGATGATCACGGCGGTGCTCGACCTGTCGCGGGCTGATCGTTCGTACATCCGCGACAGCATGAGGAACCCGCCGTTCCTGGCCGCGCACTGGGAGCGCATGATTGCCGACGCCGAAGCGCGCAAGGACGTCGTGCCCGAGTAGCCCGTTCAGGCCCCGGGGCTGAGCGCCTCGAGCACGCCACTCACCAGCGCCCGGGCCTCCGCGTCGGTCGGGGCCTCGGCCGCCAGCCGGATCACCGGCTCGGTGGCTGACGGCCGCGCGAGCAGCCACCGGTCCGGCCACACCACCTTCACGCCGTCGGTCAGGTCGAACGACTCGCCGCTGAACGCGTGCCTGATCAGCCGCAGCGAGGGCGCGATGTCGCGGGCCGAACAGAGCAGCCGCTCGCGGACCATCGCGTAGCGGGGCGCCCTGGCCCTGAGGGCGGCGACGGGCTGACCCGACACGGCCATCGCCTCCAGGATGACCGCCAGGGCGGTGAAGCTGTCGCGGCACGGGTTGACCGGCAGGACGATGACGCCGCCGTCGCCCTCGCCGCCCACCTCGGCGCCGTGTTCGAGCATGGCTTCCACCACGCTGGCCTCGCCCACGCGGCAGCGGTGCACGGGACAACCGAACCGCGCGGCCACGTCGTCCACCGTGCGCGTGGCGGCGACGCTGACCACCACCGGCCCGGGGTGCCGCTCGAGCCACCGCTGAATCACCAGCACGGAGGTGGCATCGGTGCCGAGCGGCGTGCCGCCGGCATCCACGACGGCGAGGCGATCGCCGTCGGCGTCCTGGGCAAAACCCACGTCGGCTCCGGCGCCGCGCACGGCGTCGCACAGCGCGGTGAGGTTCGCCGCGTCAGGCTCCCGGCCGGCCGCCGGACCGCCCTCCGCCGCGGCAGGCACCTCGACGACCGTGCACCCCAGTCCCTCGAGCAACCGGCGGACCGGTGCCGCGGCCGCGCCGCCCGTCGGGTCGATCGCGACGGTGAAGCGCCGGTCGCGGATCCGCGGCGCGTCCACGGCCCGCGTGACGGCCTGCAGGTGGCGGGCCGCCGCGGTGGTGTCGGACCGCACCTCCGACATCTCCGAGGCCCGCACCCGCGGGTAGAAGCCCTGGTGGTAGAGGTCCGTCAGCTCGGCCGCCTGGTTCGCCCGCAGCGCCAGGCCTTCCGCGCTGACGAACCGCAGCGCGTTCCATTCAGGCGACCCGTGGCTGCCGCTGACGGAGATCCCGCCGAAGGCGCCAGCGGCGCGGACGTGGAGCATCAGCGTGGGCAGGGGCACGATCCCCAGATCGACCGGCGTGCACCCGACGCTCAGCAGGCCCGCGATGGCGGCCTGCTTCACCATCTCGCCCGATGGTCGCGTATCGGTGCCGATCAGGATCGGGCCCGCGCCGCAGTAGGTGCCGAACGCCGCGGCGAAGCTGGTGACCAGCTGCGGCGTGAGCGACTCGCCCACGACGCCGCGGACGCCGGACGGCCCGATCTTCAGCGACAACGTCTGCGGCATCGGCTCAGCTCCCCTCGTGCCCGAACGTCACACGCCTGGCGAAGGCCACGGCGTCGTCCAGGAGCGCCTCGGCCCGGGCGCGGTCCGGCGCCTCGGCGATGATGCGCAGCAGCGGTTCGGTGCCCGAGGCCCGGACGTGCAGCCACGCCTCGTCGCGGGCCAGGCGCACGCCGTCCGTGCTGTCCGGCGCGTCCTGCGCGTGGCGCCGCCTGAACCGATCGATGACCTTGAAGACCAGGTTGGGCGGGCACGGCAGCTCGCGCTTGAGCATGCACAGGGCCGGCAGGGCGGCCACGAGCTGCGCGAGGCTCCGCCCGCTCACGGCCATCTCCTCCAGCACGAAGCCGAGGGCCAGCAGGCCGTCGTAGGCGACGCTGTGCGGGAGCACCGCCACGCCGCCGCTGCCTTCGCCGGCCAGCACGGCGCTTTCCGCCAGGCCCAGGTCGATCACCTGGCTCTCGCCGACCGGGCCGCGAATCACCCGCTGGCCGTGCTGGCGCGCGAGCGCCTCGACCATGCCCGAGGTCGAGAGGCTCGTGACGACCGGGCCGGGACGTCGCCGCAGCCGCGGCATGGCCGTCAGCGGCAGGGCGTACTCCTCCGACAGGGCCGTGCCCTCTCCGGTCACGAACCCGATGCGGTCGCCGTCCACGTTGAGCGCCGCGCCGAGGTCGGCCTCGAAGCAGCGTGCCAGCGTGGCGATCTGGCGCATGTTCCGGGCCGTCGGGGCCGGGGGGTGGGCGAACTCGCCGGTCGGCTCGTCGTTCACCGGCAGCAACGTGCAGTTGAGGCGTTCGAGGAACCGCGAGGCCACGGCCCCGCAGACGCCGTTGGCGAAATCCACCGCCACGCGGAAGCGGCGGGCGCGGATGGGATCGACGTCCAGGGCGGTGGCGAGGTACTCGAGGTACCGCTCCTCGAGGCCGGGCGCCGCCTCGACCGGCCGCAGGCGGTCCCAGCCGGCAAACGAGAACGCCGTGCCGTGGTAGACGTCGAGCAGTTCTTCGTTCTTCGCGGCGTTGAGCTGCGCCCCGTCGGGGCCGAAGAACTTCAGGGCGTTCCAGCTGGCGTCGTTGTGGCTGCCCGTGATGGCCATCCCGCCGGCGGCACCCAGGTCGCGAATCGCGAAGGATACGAGCGGGCTCGAGGCGACGCCGAGGTCGATGACCCGGCAGCCGGTCGAGAGCAGGCCCGAGACGACGGCGGCCCGGAAGGCCGTGCTGGACCGGCGCGTGTCGCGGCCGATCACGACGGGCCCGCCGCCACACCACGTGCCGAAGGCGCAGGCGAAGTTCACGATGAGCTCGGGCGTGAGGGCGTCCCCCACCACCCCGCGAACCCCGGACGCGCCGATCTTGAGTTCCCTCAGGGCCATGCGTCAGTGCTCCCGGCGTGCGGCGTCGATGAGCCGCTGCAATCCGGCGGCCCGCTCGCGGAACTGCCGGAACAGCGTGAGCTGCACCATGCCGCGCGTGCGGTTGAGATCGGGGGGATCCGCCGGGCCGAGTTTGAAGTAGCTGTCGCCGCGCAGGTAGTCGGTCAGGAACCGGAGGCCGAGTTCGAGGGCGATGATCTGCGCGGCATCCACCATGCGATCCACCTCGGCCGGCGTGACCTCACGGGCCGTGGAGAGGAACCCGCGGGCCACGGCGCCGAAGACGTCCTCGTCCACCCGGACGCGCGCGAGGTCGCGCTCCTTCTCGCCCGCGACGTTGGCGAGCGACCGGACCATGTCGCCCCAGTCCGCGAGCCACGTGTGCGGCATGATCGTATCGAGGTCCACCAACGCCTTGACCCGCCCCGTGCGGGTGGAGAACAGGAAGTTGTCGAGCTTGGTGTCCCCGTGGATGGCCAGGCGCCGGATGCGCCCGGACTCCATGCCCTCGAGCAGCGAGATGCCGAAGGACTCCTCGGCCAGCGCCAGGTCGATGTACGGCCGCACCGCCGGGTCGTCCACGCGGCGGCGGTACTCGGCGTCGGAGAGGTGCACCAGGAAGTGCTCCTGCGTGCTCTGGCGGACGATGGGGTCTGCCGGCAGCAGCGCGTCGGCGTCCGCGGGCGTGCGGAAACCGGCCAGCACCGAACGCAGCTGATTGAAGTAGACGCGCGTATCCCGGTACCCGGGCAGCGGGTTCTCGAGGCCGTCGGTGCGCATCGCGGCGGTGAAGTCGCTGTAGATCGCCAGCCCGCGTCCCGCCTCGCCCGCCACGCGCAGGCGTTCGCCCGTCTCGGCGATCTCGCCGAGGCTCTTGTAGGTGCGGGCCTCGGGGATCTTGACCATCAGGCGCCAGCAACTGGCGCCGCGCAGGTTGTCCACGTCGAGATACGGCGACCGCTCGCGCGTCTCGACCAGTGTAATCGGCTCCCACTCATCGCCCGGCGACAGCCGGCCGGCCGCCACCGAGGCCCGCTGGGCCTCGATCGAGGCGATCATCGCGGC
>CAYNDV010000006.1:0-65442 GCA_964396055.1 uncultured Vicinamibacterales bacterium
CGGCTGCTGGCCCGCACGCTCGGCGCGGCCGCCGTCCCGGGCACGGCCATCGTCCGGGCCGATGCCTCACGGCCGCTGCCCTGGCGGCCGGTGTTCGACGCCGTCCTGGTGGACGCGCCGTGCTCCGGCCTCGGCACGATCCGCCGCGACCCGGACATCCGGTGGCGGGTGCAGGAGGCGGACCTCGCGGGCCTGGCTGCCGTGCAGGCACGCATGCTGCAGGAAGCGGCCGCAGCCGTGCGGCCGGGTGGACGGCTCATCTACGCCACCTGTTCGAGCGAACCGGAGGAGAACGAGCAGGTGGTCGCACGATTCCTCGAGCAGGCCCCGGGCTGGCGCCTCGAGGACCCGGTGCACGTGCGGGCGTCCCTGCCGGCGTCGATGCGGTCCTGCGTCGACGACCAGGGGTTCCTCAAGCCCGAGCCCGATACGCACGGCCTCGAACCGTTCTTCGCAGCGCGCCTGGTCGCCCGGCGCTGACGCGACCCGATAGCCCTCGGGCTCGCGATTGAAGTACATTGGAGGATTGATGGCCGCTGCAACCCGTGCCAGGACCGTGGGCCGCAAACTGGTGCTCGCCGCCGCGCTGGCGGCCACGTACGGCGTGTTCACGGTGGCGGCCATGAAGGTGGCCCTGCGCGCGCGGGAGACCGTGGTGCCCCAGTTCGTCGGCCTCGAACTGGCCGCCGCCATGGCCACCGGCGACGAGACGGGCCTCCCCGTGAAGGTGGACGAGGCGCGGCGGTTCGACGCGAAGATCCCCGCGGGCAACGTGGCCGCCCAGGATCCGTCGCCGGGGACGGCCGTGCGCCGCGGGCGGACGGTGCGCGTGTGGATCTCGGCCGGCTCGCGGGCGCTGCTCGTGCCGCGGCTCACCGGCGACCCGGTGCGCGCGGCCCAGAACCGGCTGCAGCAGGACGGCCTCGAAGGCGACGCGTCCGCGGACATCCGATCCGGCGACCTGCCGCCGGACGTGGTGGTGGCCCAGGATCCGCCCCCCGGGGCCCGCAGCGCGAAGGTGGCGCTGCTGGTGAACCGCGGTGAGCGGGCCGGTGGCTACGTGATGCCCGACCTGATCGGCGTGCCGGGGGAGGGTGCACTCGACTTTCTCCGCGCCGCCGGGTTGCGCGTGACCATCGTCGGCCAGCAACCCTACCCCGGTGTGCCGGCGGGCACGGTGCTGCGGCAGCATCCGCCGGCCGGGTTCCAGGTGACGGCGGAGGAACCGGTGTCGCTGGAGGTGAGCCGATGAACGTGCGCCTGGCGCCGTCGATCCTGGCTGCGGACTTCGCCGCCCTCGGCGCCCAGATCGGTGCGGCCGAACGCGGCGGCGCGGACCTGATCCACGTGGACGTGATGGACGGCCACTTCGTGCCGAACATCAGCATCGGGCCGCCGGTGGTGGCGTCACTGGCGAAGGTGGCGACGGTCCCCCTGGACGTGCACCTGATGATTGACGACGCGGATCGCTACATCCCCGCGTTCGTGGAGGCCGGGGCGGCCATGGTGTCGGTGCACGTCGAGGCCCTGCCCCACCTGCACCGGACGCTCGAATTGATCAGGAGCCTGGGCGCGCGGGCGGGCGTGGCGCTGAATCCGTCGACGCCGGTATCGAGCCTGTCGGAGGTGGCGGGCGACGTGGACTTCGTGCTGGTGATGACGGTGAATCCGGGGTTCGGGGGCCAGACCTTCATCCCGCGCAGCACGTCCAAAGTAGCAGCCATGCGCGACCTGCTGGACCGGGCGGGCAACCGGGCGCCCGTCGAGGTGGACGGCGGCATCGATGCCACCACCATCGAGCGGATCGTGGAGGCCGGCGCCGAGATCCTCGTGGCCGGGTCGGCGGTGTTCCGCACCCCGGACCCGGCCGCCGCAGCCCGCAGCCTCAAGGCCCTCGCGGAGGCGGCCGCTGCGCGGCGCCGGGGGGCACGGACCGCGTGACGCCCCGGACCTCGCCGCACGTCTCGGCCGCCACGCTGCGCGTCCGCTACGCCGAGACCGACAAGATGGGGGTGGTGTACTACGCCAACTACCTGGCGTGGTTCGAGGTGGGCCGCTGCGAATGGCTGCGGACCCTGGGCTGGAGTTACCGGGAGATGGAAGCCGGCGGAACGCTGCTGCCCGTGATCGAGGCCTGCTGCGAGTACCGCCAGCCGTCCCGGTACGATGACGTGATGGAGATTCGCGCCCGCGCCACGCTGCTGTCGCCGGTGCGCATCCGGTTCGATTACGAGGTGGTCCGCCAGGCCGACGGCGTGGTGTCGGCGGCCGGGCATACGGTCCATGCGGCGACCGACGCAGCGGGACGGCCGATTCGGCTGCCGGCCCGCGTAAGGAGTGTGTTCGCGTGAAGGCATTGGTGACGGGCGTGGCTGGGTTCATTGGCTCGACGCTGGCGGGCCGGCTGCTCGACGAGGGCGCCGAGGTGACGGGCATCGACTGTTTCACGGACTACTATCCGCGGCCGATCAAGGAGCGGAACCTGTCGACGCTGCGGCCGCATCCGGGCTTCACGTTCGTGGAGTCCACGATTCAGGCCGCCCGCCTTCCGGCGCTGCTCGACGGCGTCACCCACGTGTTTCACCTTGCGGCCCAGGCCGGCGTGCGCAAGAGCTGGGGCCGCGACTTCCAGGTGTACACGGTGAACAACATCGAGGCCACGCAGGTGCTGCTCGAAGCCTGCGCCGCGCACCCGATCGAACGCCTGGTCTACGCCTCGAGTTCATCGGTGTACGGCGACCTGGTGGCAATCCCGATGCGCGAGGACGCCCTGCCGCAGCCGGTCTCCCCGTACGGGGTGAGCAAGCTGGCCGCCGAGCAGCTGTGCTACCTGTACCACGTCAACTACGGCGTACCGGCGGTCTCGCTGCGGTACTTCACGGTGTACGGCCCGCGCCAGCGCCCCGACATGGGCTTCCATCGGTTCCTGCGGGCGGTCCACCGGGGCGATCCGATCTCGCTCTACGGCGACGGCGAACAGACGCGGGACTTCACCTTCGTGGCCGACGCGGTGAGCGCCACGGTGGCCGCGGCGCACCGGGGCGAGCCGGGGGCCGTGTACAATATCGGAGGCGGATCGCGGGTCTCGGTCAACCAGGTCCTGGCCATCGTCGAGCGGGTGGTCGGGCGGCCCCTCGTGCTGACGCGCGAGCCGGCCCAGAAGGGGGACATGCGCGACACGTACGCCGATTCGTCGCGGGCACGGGCCGCTATCGGTTTCGCGCCGGCGCACAGCCTGGAACAGGGGCTCCAGGCGGAATACGACTGGCTGCGGTCGGTTCCGGAACTGCTGTCGTAGAGAGGCGAGACTCCAGGTGTTCAACAGCGTGCAACGTCGATCGTGGATCCTCGCCGGGGTGGTGATCGCGGCGCTCGCGGCGGGCGCCGCCGCCTGCGGCGGGAAGGACAGCAACCTGCCGTCCGGCATGCTGGAGGCGGACAAGTTCCTCTTCGATCGCGGCCAGGACCTGCTGGCCCAGAAGAAGTGGATCCAGGCCCGCGAGTACTTCCAGCAGATCGTCGAGAACTACCCCCAGAGCACCTACCGGCCCGACGCCAAGCTGGGTATGGGCGACAGCTACATCGGCGAAGGATCGGTCGAGGCGCTGGTGCTGGCGCAGAACGAGTTCAACGAATTCCTGACCTTCTATCCGAACAATCCCAGGGCCGACTACGCGCAGTACCGGGTGGGCTACAGCCACTACCAGCAGATGCGCAGTGCCGACCGGGACCAGAGCGAGACCGCCGAGTGCGTGGTGGCGTGGGAAGCCTTCGTCGAACGGTATCCCAACAGCAGCCTCATGGAGGAAGTGCAGACCAAGCTGCGGGAAGCCAAGGACCGCCTGGCGGAATCGGACTACCGCGTGGGCTTCTTCTACTACCGCGTGCGCTGGTATCCGGGCGCCATCGACCGGTTCAGGAGCCTGCTGACCAAGGACCCGGCCTACAGCGGGCGCGACGCGGTGTACTACTACCTCGCCGAGTGCCTGGTGTTCGTGAACCGGCCGGCCGAGGCGCTGCCCTACCTCGAGCGCCTGGTCCAGGAGTTCGAACAGAGCGAGTTCCTGGTGAAGGCCGAGAAGCGCATCGCCGAGCTGAAGGCCTCGCCGGCCATCCCGAAGTGACGCCGGCCGCGTACCCCGGGCCTCACCGGCCGGCGCGCTACTCCCCCCGCGGCGCACCCTTCGGCGGCGTGACGACGAAGCGCCGGTAATAGTCGACGGCCGACACGACGCTGATCACCAGCACCACCCACAGCGCGATCCGGCCCAGCGTCATGAACCACGGGATCCCGCCGTGGCCCAGGATGAGCAACAGGATGGCCACCACCTGGCTGGCCATCTTCCCCTTGCCCAGCGGCGACGACGGCATCACGATGCCCCGGGCGTAGGCGAGGCTGCGCAGCCCCGTTATGGCGAATTCGCGGCCGATGATGACGGCCACCATCCACGCGGGCGCGGCGTCCATCTGCACGAGCGAGATGAAGGCGGCCGCGGTCAGCAGCTTGTCCGCGATCGGGTCCATGATCTGGCCGACCACGGTGACCTGCTTGCGCCGCCGGGCCATGTAGCCGTCGAGCCAGTCGGTGAGCGACGCGACGGCGAAAATGGCCGCCCCGAGGACCTGGCTCGACACACTGGACAGGAACCGCCCCTCCGGCTTGGTCAGCAGGACCACCACCAGCAGCGGCACCAGGAAGATGCGGACGAGCGTCAGGGTGTTGGGCAGGTTCACGCGGCGTTCGCCCTCACAGGGCGGGGCCATTGTAGATCATTCGTGGGCCGTTCGGCCGTTCGGCCACAGGCGGTTCAAGGTTCCCGGTTCAAGGTTGACGGCCAGGAACCTGGAACCGTGCACCCTGAACGGCGAACCTGGAACCTGGAACTTGGAACAACCCCAAGCCCCTAGTACAATGATCACCCTGTATGAAGGCCATCCTGCTCGCCGGGGGCAAGGGGACGCGACTGCGTCCCATGACCCTGCACACGCCCAAGCCCATCGTGCCCATCTTCGGGCGGGCTTTCCTCCATTACCAGATCGACCTCGTGCGACAGGTGCCCGAGATTGACGAGGTGATCCTGAGCCTGAACTACCAGCCGCGGCGCATCCGCGAGGTGTTCGGCGACGGCCGTGACCTCGGAATCAAGATCAGTTACGTGGTCGAGCCCAATCCGCTCGGCACGGGCGGCGCCATCAAGTACGCCACGGGGTCGTACGCCGACACCATCGTGGTGTTCAACGGCGACGTCATGACGCAGGTCCCGCTGGGCGAGGTCATCCGGCAGCACCGCGAGCGGCGGGCGAAGGCCACCATCGTGCTCACGCCGGTCGAGAACCCCTCGGCCTACGGCCTGGTGGAGACCGACGACGACGCGAACGTGCGGCGGTTCCTCGAGAAGCCGAAACCCGAGGAGATCACCTGCGACACGATCAACGCGGGCGTGTACGTGCTCGAGCCCGACACATTCGACCGGATCCCGAAGGACACGGCGTGGTCCATCGAGCGCAGCTTCTTTCCGTCGCTCGTGGAGCGCGGCGAGACCTTCACGGCCTTCGTCTACCGCGGCTACTGGATCGACATCGGCACGCCCGAGAAGTACCTGCAGGTGCACCGCGACATCATGGAGCGCCGGTTCCAGGCGCCGCCGTTCGGCAGCCAGGCCCGGGGCCACGTGCACACCGGGCCCGACGTCCGCATCGAGGACGGTGCCCTGGTCGAGGGCCCGTGTTTCATCGACGAGGGCACGATCGTCAAGGCCGGCGCCCGCATCCTGGCCAACAGCGTCATCGGCCGGCACTGCGTCGTCGAGGAAGAGGCCGTCATCGACGGCTCGATCATCTGGCCAGGCAGCCGCATCGCGCGCGACGCGCTGGTGCGCGGCGCCATCCTGGGCCGTCACTGCCACATCGGCCGCAGCGCCATCGTCGATCGGGGGGTCGTGATGGGCGACAAGTCCGCGGTCACCGACTATTCCCGGCTGGTGCCGGGGCTGTAGCTGCAGAACGCCATGAACGCCAAACCTGACATCTTCAAGGCCTACGACATCCGGGGCATCTACCCGGTCGATCTCAACGAGGACGTGGCGCGCGCCATCGGCCGGGCCTACGTGGCGTATCTCGGGCCGAAGAGCATCGCCGTCGGCCGCGACATGCGGCTGGCCTCGCCGTCCATCGCGGCGGCCTTCATCGACGGCGCCCTCGAACAGGGCGCCGACGTCGTGGACTACGGCCTCATTGCCACCGACATGCTCTACTTCGCCGTGGCGCGCGACGGCCATGACGGCGGCGTCGAGATTACCGCCTCACACAACCCGAAGGAGTACATCGGGATGAAGCTCGTGCGGGCCGAGGCGTTCCCGCTGAGTGGCGAGGCCGGCATCTCGCAGATCCGCGACATGGTGATCGGCGGCACGATTCCCGCGCCCGGGCGCCGCGGCGCGCTCACCACCAACACGGACCTGCTCGACGACTACGTCGCGCACGTGCTGACGTTCATCGATCCGTCGGTGATCAAGCCGTTCTCGGCCGTGCTGGACGCCGGGAGCGGCATGGCGGGCCTCGTGGCGCCGAAGCTCTTCGACCGCCTCGCCTGCCGCACGACGCGCCTGTGCTTCGAGATTGACGGCACCTTCCCCAACCACGAGGCCAACCCCCTCATCGAGGAAAACCGCCGCGACATCACCGAGCGCGTCATCGCCGACAAGGCCGACATCGGCATCGCGTGGGACGGCGACGCGGACCGGTGCTTCTTCATCGACCGCCAGGGTGAGTTCATCCCCGGCGATTTCGTGACGGCCCTGCTCGCCGAGGCGTACCTGCTCAAGGAGCCGAAGGGCACCATCATCTACGACGTCCGCGCCAGCTACGCCGTGAAGGACACGGTGGCGAAGTACGAGGGCCGGGCGCTGATGAACCGGGTGGGCCACGCGTTCTTCAAGAAGCGCATGCGCGAGGAGAACGCCGTGTTCGGCGGCGAGGTGACGGGCCACTACTACTTCCGCGACAACTTCTATGCGGACAACGGCTTCATCCCCGCCGTCCTGATGCTCGAACTGATGTCGCGCAAGGGCCAGGCCCTGCACGAGTTGCTGGAGCCCCTGCGCGCCAAGTACTTCATCTCGGGCGAGATCAACACCAAGGTCGGATCGATGGCCGACGTGCAGCGGAAGCTGGATGGCCTGGCCGCGACGTACGCGAACGGGCACGTCTACACGCTGGACGGAATCTCCATGGAAGCGCCCACCTGGCACTTCAACGTACGCGCCTCGAACACCGAGCCGCTGCTGCGGCTGAACCTCGAGGCAACCACCCAGGAAGAGATGGAGCGCCGCCGCGACGAGGTGCTGGGGTTCATCAGGGGCTAGGGCGCGGGGCGCGGTGCGCGGGGTCCGTCAGAAGCAAGAAGCAAGAATCCAGAAGGGACACGATGCACGGAATGCGAGGCGCGGGCCGTTCCAGACCCTGAACCGTGAACCCTGAACCGTGAACCGGTGTGAGGTGGAGCGGGCTACGGGAATCGAACCCGTCTAGCTGGCTTGGGAAGCCAGAGCATTACCACTATGCTAAGCCCGCCCGAAGGACGCACCGGGCGACCGCCTGGCCCGGCGTAACGACAGACGATTTTACCACACGGACCGTCCGCCTGGCCTCTGGCCGCTAGCCCCTGTCCTTCTTCCGCTCCGCCCAGTACTTGCGCATCCGCTCGGAGACGGCCTTGCGTTCGGCGGCGGTCATCGGCTTGCGGCGGCCGCGGCGCGCCACTTTTCGCGCCACCTGCTCGGCTTCGGCCGCCACGCTCGCGGGCCCCTCGACGACGTCCACCGACAACACCTTGAGGCCCGGAAAGGCGCGCTTCAGCGCCGCGATTTCCCGTTCGAGTTCGGCCAGGCGGGCGGACGCGCCGATCCTGGCCAGTTTCTTGAGGTCCACGCCGGCTGGTGTCCGTGCCATAAGCGTCCTTTCCGGGAAACGGCCCGCGGGGGCCCCGGGCGACCGGTCTGAGTCGTCCGGTGCCCATCATACAACCCCCGGCCCAATTCCCGCTCGGTCCTTCCGCGACGTCCAGACCGACGGCCGTCGCCGATGGGACACGGCCTTGTGGTAATCTCATTCGCCTATGCCCGACCACGATCCCAGCAACGTGCTCATCTCGGCCGAGGACATCCAGGCGCGGGTGCGCGGCCTCGCCCAGGACATCTCGAAGGACTTCGCGCCCGGCGAGGAGTTGCACCTGGTGGCGGTGCTCAAGGGTGCGTTCGTCTTCCTCGGGGACCTGATCCGGGCGATGGATCGGCCCGTGTCGATCGACTTCATGGCGGTATCGAGCTACGGCAAAGCCACCACGTCGTCGGGCGAAGTCCGGGTGCTGAAGGACGTCGACTCGCGCCTCGAGGGGCGCAACGTGATCATCGTCGAGGACATCGTCGACACCGGCCTGACGCTGGCCTACCTGCAGGAGATCCTGCACGCGCGGTCGCCGAAGTCGTTGAAGACCGCGTGCCTGCTCAGCAAGCCGTCACGCCGCCTGGTGGACGTGAAGGTGGACTACGTCGGCTTCACGATCGAGGACCGGTTCGTGGTGGGCTACGGCCTCGATTATGCGGAGAAGTACCGCAACCTGCCGTACCTCGCCGCCCTCGACTGACCGCGCGCCCCTGCTCGCCGGCCCCTACTTCTCGGTGGCCGCCCGCTCGGCGGCCGCGCGCGCCACAGCCTCACGCACCCGGACGGCCATGGCGTTGGCTGCGCCCAGCACGGCGGCCGCATCCAGCGTCCTGACCCGCCGATCCTCCATCACCACGACACCGTTGATGACGCTGGCGGTCACGTCGTCGCCGCGCGTGACGTAGACGAGGTGGGACACGGGGTTGTAGAGCGGCGTGTGGCGGGGGGTCGAAGCGTCGACGACGATCAGGTCGGCCAGCTTACCGGCCTCCAGCGAGCCCAGGCGGTCGTCCAGGCCCAGGCTGCGGGCGCCGCCGAGGGTGGCCAGTTCGAGCACCGTCTGGGCGGGCATCGAGCGCGGATCGTCGTCCACCAGCTTGTGCAGCATCGCGGTGGTGCGCATGACCTCGAACATGTCGAGGTCGTTGTTGCTGGCGGCGCCGTCGGTGCCGAGCCCGGACGGGATTCCCGCCTTCACCCACTTCGCGACGGGCGCCGTCCCGCTGGCCAGTTTCATGTTGCTCTCGGGGTTGTGCGAGAGCCCCACCTGGCGGCGCGCGAGGATGGCCAGGTCGTCGTCGGACAGCCACACGCCATGGGCGGCGTGCGCGCCGGGTCCCCAGAAGCCGAGCGACTCCAGATACGCCGTCGGCGACATCCCGTGGCGCTCGGCCGACGTCTTCGCCTCGTCGCGGGTCTCCGACAGGTGAATCAGCAGCGGCACGCCCTTCTCGCGGGCCAGGTCGCGGCAGGCCCGGAGGCTGTCGGCGTCCACCGTGTACATCGAATGGGCCGCGATGGCGGGGATCACGAGCGGGTCCTGCCGGAACTCGTCGATGAACCGCCGGGCCCGCGCCAGCGCCTCGAGAGGCGTCTTCGCGTCGGCCACGGGAAAGCCAATGACCGACTGGCCCAGGACCCCGCGCATCCCGGCCCGCTTCGCCGACCGGGCCACCTCCTCCTCGAAGTAGTACATGTCGGTGAAGAGCGTGGTGCCCGAACGGATCATCTCGAGGGCGGCCAGGTCCGAGCCCACCCGGACGAACTCAGCCGACACCGTCCGGGCCTCGGCCGGAAAGATGTAGTTGTTGAGCCAGTCCATCAGCGCCATGTCGTCCGCCAGGCCGCGGAACAGCACCATGGGCGCGTGGCCGTGGGTGTTGATCAGGCCCGGCATGACGATCGATCCGTCCGCCCGGATGGTGCGGCCGGCCACGTACGCCCGGTCGATGGCCTCGGGCGTATCCACCGCCACGATCCGGTCGCCGTCGATCGCCACGGCGCCGGGCGCCAGGACCCGGCGCGCCGCGTCCACGGTCACCACCGTCCCTCCGGTCACGACGAGCGAGACCTGCCGCCGATCGGGGACCGCACGCACCACCAGGAACCCGACGACGAAGAGGAGGCCGGCGGCCAGCGCCAGCGAGGCCAGATGGGAACGGAACGTGGACGTCATGGTGGTCCGATTCTACCCCAGCCCCGCGGGGCCGCCGCGTCCGCTGACAGTGCCCGGCGCATGTTGTATAGTGTCGCCGTGGCGGTCCATCTCGTTCAGCACCCGCTCGTGCACGACATCCTGCTCTCCCTGCGCGACGCGCGGACCGATCACGAGACGTTCCGCCGGATGGCCGTGCGGATCAGCGTCCTGCTGGCCACCGAGGCCCTGCGGACCCTGCCGACCAGGCCGGCCACGGTGATGACGCCGCTCGGCGAGGCGTCCGGATCGCGGGTGGCCATCGACGTGGTGGTGGTACCCGTCCTGCGGGCCGGGCTGGGCATGCTGGATGCCGTACTCGAGCTCGTGCCCGGCGCCCGCGTGGGCCACATCGGCCTGCAGCGCGACGAGGAGACGGCCGTCGCGTCGCAGTACTACGCGAAGCTGCCCCCCAACATGGCGCAGTCGCACGTGCTCATCATCGACCCGATGCTGGCCACGGGCGGCAGCGCGGTGTACGCCCTCGACCTCCTGAAGCGGGCGGGCGCCCGGCGCATCCAGATGATCTGCATCGTCTCGGCGCCGGAAGGCATCGCCCTGGTCGAGCAGCACCACCCCGACGTGGAAATCTTCACCCCGGCGGTGGATCGGGGCCTCAACGACCGGAAGTTCATCCTGCCCGGACTGGGCGACTTCGGCGACCGCCTCTACGGCACCCTGTAGGAGTCCCATGGCCGAGAAGCCCGGACCCCGCGACCGCACGAACGCGGCCACCACGCGCCGGGCGCCGGCGCGCGCCGCGTCGTGGCACACGGCCCTCACGCACATCGCCCCGAACGTGGTCGAGGTGCGCGGCTACCCCGTCGACGAACTGATGGGCCGCCTGTCGTTCGGCGAGAGCATCTACCTGCTGCTGCGCGGCGAGGTGCCGTCCCCGTCGATCGGCAAGCTGTTCGGCGCCGTGCTCGTGGCGTCGATCGACCACGGCGTGACGCCGCCCTCGACGATTGCCGCGCGCAACGTGGCCTCGAGCGGCGCGTCGATGAAAGAGTGTGTCGCCGCCGGCATCCTGGGCTTCGGCACGTACCACGGCGGCGACGTCGGGTCGTGCATGCGGTTCCTGCAGGAGTGCATGGCCACGGGCCGCGCGGGATCAGCCTGCGAGGCCGCCGCCCGCGAGTCGCTCGCGCCCTACGCCGAGCGCGGCATCCTCCCGCCCGGGTTCGGCCACCGCATCCACACCCGCGATCCGCGGGCCGCGCGCCTGCTGCAGATGGCCCACGAATTCGATCTCGGCACCGAACACTGCCGCATGCTGCGGTGCGTCGAACGCGTGCTCAACGAGGCGCCCGGCCGCCGCGAACACCCGCTGGCGATCAACCTCGATGGCGCCATCGCCGCCGTGTGCGGCGACCTGGGCTTCGACCCGGAGATTGCCGCGGGCCTCTTCATCATCGCCCGCGTGCCCGGCCTGCTGGCCCACGCGGCGGAAGAGCAGATGCGGCACGCGCCGATGCGGCAGATCGACGCCAGCAGCCACGTCTACGACGGCCCGTCGCGGCGCCGGCTGCCGGACACCAGGAAGTAGGGGCTCGGGACTCGGGGCTCGGGACTCGGGGCTCGGAGGACCAGGACTGCACGTAGTGCAGGGCATCAGCCCTGCCGGGCCGACGCGTCCGCCTGCCTCTTGCCCGAAGGCCCGCGAATCCGTTAGACTGAAGTTTCTGTCCGGGCGCTTGGCTCAGCGGTAGAGCACCGCCTTCACACGGCGGGGGTCAGTGGTTCGAATCCACTAGCGCCCACCACAGCCCGACGAACGGCCCGCACCAGCGGGCCGTTCCTGCCTACGCGGCCATCACGGGGTGATAGGATGCCTCCGCCCATGATGCCGGCCGCTCCCCTCTCCATCCTCCACCAGGACGACGACGTGTTCGTCCTCGACAAGCCCGCCGGCCTGCCCGTGGTGCCCGGCGGCGGCGAGCACCCGGCGGCCTGCGTCCGCCACCTCCTGGAGCGGCAGGTGGGTGAACCGGTCTGGGTGGTCCACCGGCTCGACCGCGACACGTCCGGCGTCCTGGCGTTCGCCCGCCACCCCGACGCCCACCGCCGGCTCAACGCCGCCTTCGAGGCGCGGGCGGTGGCCAAGACCTACCTGGCCGTGACCGCAGGTGTGCCCGTGCCGCCCGCGGGCACGATCGCCGTGCCGCTGCACGAAGCCCGGCGCGGCCGGATGCGCCCCTGCGCCGCCGGCGAGACAGGCGTCGAGGCCGTCACGGACTATGCGGTGGAGTGCGTCTGGGGACCCGCCGAGGCGGCGGTGGCCCTGGTCAGGGCCTGCCCGCGGACGGGCAGACACCACCAGATCCGGGTGCACCTGCGGTCGATGGGCACACCCATCCTGTTCGACGATGTCTACGGCCGGTCGACGCTGAAGGGGGATTGGCGCGCGGGACCGTGTCAGCGGCTCGCGCTCCACGCCGTGCGGCTGGAGCTGCCGCCCAGCGGCCACGGGCCTGTGCTGCGCATCGACGCCCCGGTGGCGGCCGACCTGGCCGCCCTCATCGGCTGGCTCGACGCGCGGCGGCCTGTCGTCCAGGCCCGTGCCGCCGGCGCAGGCGGGCTTACTTCTTGGCTTCGGTGATCAGCAGGCGCAGCAGCCTCGCGTACGCCTTGTCGGCGTCCGCGAAGATCTTCGCCCACTGCTCCTCGGAGATCTTCTGGTCCTTGCGCCACTGGTCGTCGAAGCGCGTGGACTTGCCGCCCATCTCCGCCGAATCGAAGCCCTTGCCCTCTTCCCGCTCGGGCCGGAGGCCGTCGGCGCCAAGGTCTTCGAAGAAGACCCGCGTGCCGGCCTTGGCGGCGCTGTTCAGATCGATGTAGATCTCCTGGTATTCCTTCTTGTTCAGCTTCTCGACGAGCAGGACCGCCGGGTCGTACTTGGCGCCCACCACGAGCAGCTGGCTGCCGGAGAAATACATCGCGGCCACGAAGGCCTCGGGATCGCTTGTATCCTTCGCGGCGACCGTCGTCAGCTTCTTCCCGTCCAGCAGCGTGGACAGCTCCTTGGCCAGGGCCACCGACGCGGGCTGGGTGTCCTGAGCCGCCAGAGGCGCCGCCGCGGCCGCAAAGACCAGGACGCCGAGAGTCACCACTCCAAACCGACGCAGACCAGTGATCATGAGAATCACCTTCCGAGGGGGCATTAGGCTGCACGTTTCTACCATGCGCACGGTCCTGCGTCAACGGGCCAAGTGGCGCACGGTGAAGGTCTTACCCGCCTCACCCGATGAATAGCGGGTCCTCGTCGTCGAAGCGGGGCGTCTGACGCCCGCCGCCGCCCCCGCGCACGGCCCGGAACGCGGTGACAACGCCGCGGACGGCAGCGGCGACCGCCACGAGCTCCCGGATCGGCCCGACAATGGCGTGCTGGACCACCCCCAGGGTCTCCTCGGTGCGTTTCGAGACGCCAGCCAGCAGCCGGTCCACCCGCTCCACCTGGACGGCGGCCAGGCTGGTGGCCTGCTGGAGGCGCTCCGCCACGAGACGCAGGCGTTCGGCGAGGGGGCCCAGTTCGGCCTCCACCCGGGTGGCCAGGGCATCGACGCGCCTCGAGAGCCGCAGGAGCACCAGCACGACCGCGACCTGGACGGTGGCCATCACGACCACGGCCAGGGCGATCACGCCGAGAAAGACGTCGGCCATGCTCACACCGGCTCCTGATCGCCGCGGGCCGTCTGGTAGGCTTCGCGCCCGCGCTCGACGGCGGTCGCGATGGTTTCGCGCTGCCGGCTGAGGTATTCGCGCGTCTTCTTCGCCGCCTCGGTCACCTTGTCGCGGCCCTCCCGGGCCTTGTCGCCGAGGAACTCGCGGGTGTCCTCCCCCTTCGCCGGCGCGAACAGCAACGCCACGGCCGCCCCGACAATCGCCCCCAGCGCAAACGCCGCCACGACGCCTGTCGCGCCGCTCGATCTCTCGTCAGACATGTTGGGCCCCTCCCGAGGCCGGCACGGAACCGCCGTGCAAGACCATCATATAACCACTGGACGGTTCAGGGTTCCCGGTTCAGGGTTCGCGGGCCTCCATGCCCATCGCCCGTGCGCGGAGCTTCTTGATCCGGTCACGGATGGCGGCGGCCTTCTCGAAATCGAGGTTGCCGGCGGCCGCGCGCATCTCGCTGTTGAGTTGCGCCAGGCGGGCGTCGATCTGGCCGATCGTGAGGAACGGCTCCTCCGGTTCGCGGGCCTCCGGCACGGCCAGGTAGTCGCGCTCGTACACGCTCGACAGCACGTCGTCGATGCCCTTGACGATGGAGGCCGGCGTGATGCCGTGGTCGGTGTTGTACGCCTCCTGAATCCGGCGGCGGCGTTCCGTCTCGGTCAGCGCCATCCGCATCCCGTCGGTCACGACGTCGGCGTACATGATGACCTTGCCGTGCACGTTGCGGGCGGCCCGGCCCGAGGTCTGGATGAGCGATCCGCCCGAGCGGAGGAAGCCCTCCTTGTCGGCGTCGAGGATGGCCACCAGCGAGACTTCCGGCAGGTCGAGCCCCTCGCGCAGGAGGTTGATGCCGATGAGCACGTCGAAGGTGCCGCGGCGCAGGTCGCGCAGAATCTCGACCCGCTCCAGCGTCTCGATGTCCGAGTGCAGGTAGCGGACCTTCACGCCCAGTTCCTGGTAGTACTGCGTGAGGTCCTCGGCCATGCGCTTGGTGAGGGTGGTGACGAGCACCCGTTCGCCCACCGCCACCCGTTCGCGGATCTCCGCCAGCAGGTCGTCGACCTGGCCGCGCACAGGACGCACGTCGATCACCGGATCGAGCAGCCCCGTCGGACGGATGATCTGCTCCACCACCACGCCCTGGGACTTCTGCAGCTCGTACGGCCCGGGCGTCGCCGACACGAACACCACCTGGCGCACGCGCGCCTCCCACTCGGCGAAGTTGAGCGGGCGGTTGTCGAGGGCCGACGGCAGCCGGAACCCGTAGTCCACCAGCACCTGCTTGCGCGACCGGTCGCCGGCGAACATGCCCCGGATCTGCGGCACCGTCTGGTGGCTCTCGTCGACGATGACCACCGCGTCGGAGGGCAGATAATCGAGCAGGGTGGGCGGCGGCTCCCCGGGCTGCCGGCCGGTCAGGTGCCGCGAGTAGTTCTCGATGCCGTGGCAGTAGCCGATCTCCCGCATCATCTCGAGGTCGAACATCGTCCGCTGGTGCAGGCGCTGCGCCTCGAGCAGCTTGCCGTCGCGCTCCAGTTCGGCCAGGCGGGAGGCCAGTTCCGCCTTGATCCCCTCGACGGCGATCCGGGTGCGCTCGCGCGACGTGACGAAGTGCGTCTTGGGGTAGATCGACAGGCGGTCGTACCGCCGCAGGGCCCTGCCCGTGAGGGGATCGAACCCGGTGAGGGCATCGATCTCGTCGCCGAACAGCTCGATTCGCACCGCCACCTCGTCGTACGACGGGAACACCTCGACGATGTCGCCGCGCACCCGGAAGGCGCCGCGGGCGAACTCGACGTCGTTGCGTTCGTACTGGATTTCCACGAGCTTGCGCAACACCTGCTCGCGGCCGATGCGCTGGCCGCGCTCGAGGGCCAGCACCATGCCGTAATACGCCTCGGGCGAACCCAGGCCGTAGATGCAGGACACGCTGGCGACGATGAGCACGTCGCGCCGCTCGAGCAGCGACCGGGTGGCGGACAGCCGCATGCGGTCGATCTCGTCGTTGGTCGTGGCCTCCTTCTCGATGTAGGTGTCCGTGGCTGGCACGTAGGCCTCGGGCTGGTAGTAATCGTAGTAGCTGACGAAGTACTCGACGGCGTTGCCCGGGAAGAACCGGCGGAACTCCTGGTACAGCTGGGCGGCGAGGGTCTTGTTGTGCACCATCACCAGCGCCGGGCGGTTCACGCGGGCGATGGCCTGGGCCATCGTGAACGTCTTGCCCGATCCGGTGACGCCCAGCAGCACCTGGAACGGGTCGCCCCGGTCGAGGCCGGCGGTCACCTCGCCGATGGCGCGCGGTTGATCGCCACGCAGTTCGAAGTCCGAGACGAGCACGAAGCGGTCGGATGGCGACGACATGGCGGGCTGTCGGGGCGCTCAGGGCGCCTGACGGAACGGGGCGTAGTACCCCTTGCGGCTGCGCACCTTCAGGCCCGGCCGCTTGACCTTGAGGTCCACCTTGCGCCAGCTGCCGTCGGTGCGGGTGTCGGCAGACAGGTACCCGATGGTGTACTGCGCCCGGATCTCGGACGTGACCTTCGCATAGGTCTTGTCGAGGTCCTTGACGCTGTTGGGGAAGAACGCCAGGCCACCCGTCACCTCGGTCAGCTGCTGCAGGCGCAGGCGCTGTTCCATGGCCCGCGGCGACGTGCTGCCGCGCAGGAAGCCGATCGCATACAGCGTGATGTCGGCCGCCTTCAGCAGGTCGATGGTCTCGCCGAAGTTCATCGTGCTGCTCGTGTCGGCGCCGTCCGTGTACATCACGAGAATCTTGCGGCCGTCCAGGTCCGACGCGCCGTGGAGGTAGACGCCCAGCGCGTCGTGCATGGCCGTGTCGCCCTGGGGCTTGCGCCGCCGGATGCGCTCGACCAACCGCGGGAAATCGTTGGGGCCGTAGCGGGCCACCCGCACCTCGGTGTCGAAATCCACCAGGGTGACCTCCTCCGCGTCCGGCAGCGTATTCAGGAACTTGATCGCCGCGCTGCGAGAGAAGGCGATGTCCTCCTCCATGCTCGTGCTGCCGTCGAACAGCAGGCCCAGGTGCAGGGCCGGCGCAGGCTGGCTGTCGCCGCGCGCGAAGAACTTGATCGCCTGCGGCCGGCCGTTCTCGACGATCTCGAAGTCGTCGGCGGTCAGGTCCGTAACGAAGCCGCCGTCCTTGTCCAGGACGGTGACCCCCAGGCTGACGAGATCCACCGTGCTCCTGAAGACCTGCGCCCGGGGCGCGACCGCCAACGCGGCGGCGCACAGCACCCCCGCCAGGATCCAACGCGTGCTCGGCACCGGTTTCTCCTCCGTCCGTGCGTAGGTGGTCCGATCTTACACTGCCCCGCCGGCGCCACGATCCGCCGAAGGGCGTATAATACGTGTTTCCGGTTTATGGCACCGTCCGCTCCCGCTCCGCAGCCGGCCCCGAGGGCATCATGAGGTGCCTGGCCGTCTGTCACACTGAACTGGTCGTCAGGCTCCTGCAGGAGGTCCTGCCGCCGGCCTTCGACGTCGACGTCCTCGTGGAGAGCCGGCCGCTCGCCCGGCGCCTGCACGATGCGGGCGTCGAGGTTTCGGTGGGTGACGCCCGCCGCGCCGACACCTACGTCAAGGCCGACGTCGGCCCCGCCACCTGCATCATCGTCGAAGACTCGGGACGTCCCGGCCTCCCGAAGCAGCTCGCCGCCATCCGCGATGCGGGCGGCACACTCGTGTACGTCCTGCACGATCCCGTGGCCGCCGGGGGCAACGACCGGCGCGAAGACCAGCTGCGCGCCCGCTTCCCCGAACTCGGCTTCCTGTCGATGGCCGAACTGGTGGGCCCCGCGCTGAAGACCGAGCTCGGCCGGTCGTTGACCCGGGCCCGGGTGCAGCAGTACCAGCGGTACTTCAACGACGCCGACCGGGTGCTCATCCTGATGCACAACGACCCGGACCCGGACGCCATGGCGTCCGGGCTGGCGCTGCGCAACGTGCTGCGGCGCACCAAGGCGACCGCCATCCTCGGCGCGCTGCAGGGCGTGACGCGCCCCGAGAACCTCCGGATGGTCAACCTGCTGGACATCCAGGTGGATACGCTCACGCCGGACGACCTGGGCCACTTCGACCGCATCGCGATGGTGGACGTCCAACCCCACTACTTCGGCGGGCTCATCGACCGGGTGGATCTCGTCATCGATCATCACCCGCCGCAGACCGGCTACAGCGCCGTCTTCCGCGACATCCGGGCCGACTACGGCTCCACCTGCACCATCCTGACCGACCACCTGCGGGCCGTCGACGTCAACATCTCGGAGCGGACGGCCACCGCGATGCTCTACGCGATCAAGTCGGATACGCTGTTTTTCAACCGCCAGGCCAGTCGGGTCGACCTCGAGGCCTTCTCGTTCCTGTACCCGCTGGCCGACGCGGCGATGATCCGCAAGATGGAAGGCGCCGAGATCACCGCCGAACGCCTGGGCTACGTCACCGTGGCGCAGCAGACCGGCACGCTCGGCGAGCAGGTGTTCTCGGCGTTCCTCGGCGTGGTGCCGCGCGAGGACTTCATCCCCTACGTCGCCGACTTCTTCCTGCAGGTGGAAGACGTCAAGTGGACCATCGTGGCGGGCATCGTCGGCGACACGCTGATCGTGTCGGTGCGCAACCTGGGCTATACGCGCAACGCCGGGGAACTGGTGCGGCGGCTGTTCGCGGATATCGGCAGCGCGGGCGGCCACCGGGCCATGGCAAAGGCCCTCGTGCCCATCGACGCGTTCCGCCGGGCGTACGGCGCGCCCACCGACGACGGGGTGCACGAGGCCATCCGGGCGCGCGCCCTGGAGTTCCTGCACGAGGGCACGGACCGGAAGAAGGCAGGCTCCTGATCCGCCTCAGCGGGTGATGCGGCCGGCCGCCCCCGGCACCGGGTCCTCGGCCGCGCCGACGACCGGCTCCACGAAGGTCCGGTACGCATCCTCATAGCCACGGGCAATCAGCTCTTCCAGCGTCTGCACGCGATCGGACCGTTCGTCGTACGACCCGGTGAAGTCCAGGGGACTCGCCGCGTTGTGCGCCGGGCTGATGACGTGCAGCGTCCGGAACGACCCCTCTCGCGCGCGGACGGCGTCGCGCACCGCCGCCGCCTCCTGCGAGGCCAGCCATTCGCCCAGCTTGCCGAACCCGTCGATGCGCGGCGCCGCCAGCGCGTGCGGCGCGCCCGCGCTCGACGCGGCCGAGACGATGACCACCTGCTCGGCGCCCGCCGCCAGCACCTCGTCGAGGACCCGCGCCACGGCTCCCGGCCGGTCGCACAGGCGGTGCGTCTCGCCGCGCCAGTGGCTCTCGGCCGCAAAGGTGACGGGCCAGGCCGGTGTCGCCACCGGCAGGCTCTGCGCGGCGGCCAGCACGTCGGCCACATGGTCGCGGTCCACGCCCGTCAGGTCGAATGTCTCCCCCGCGCGATGCGTCCAGCCCCCGGTGCCCGGCCCCCGCCCGAAGAACGCGCGGCGCCACGGCTCGGCCAGCGCCGCGAAGGTGAGATCCTGCCGGCTGTCGAGGTCGTGCACGACGGCCACGACTTCCCGGAACCCGGGCTGCCCCAGGTTGTCCGACAGCAGCTCGGCGTACCGCCGTGACAGCTCGGTCGTGTCGGGCGCCGCCACGCGGGCGCCCCCGGCCAGCAGGTGCCACAGCTGCCCGCGCCAGAACGCCATCACCTCGTGCGACCCCAGGGGCGCGCCGAGCACGCGCCACCAGAAACGCCCGTGCTCGCGGAAGCGCCCACGCAGCCTCCCGCGCCACGAGGCCGCCAGCAGGAGCAGCAGGACGACCGTCAGCAGCAGCAGGGCGATCTGGGGCACCCACGTGGGAAGCCGATCCGGCAGGAACGCCTCGTGGACCAGGGCCGTGTAGCGATCGGCCACCGTCGAGGCCGAGGGCAGACCCGCCAGCCCGAGCAGGAAGGCCGCCAGGTACACCAGCGCGCCGGTCGCGACCGCGAGCAGCGGCAACACCACGACGGCCAGCGCAGCCCCGAGGACCCACCCGAGCGCCCGGATGGCGGGCCGCCACGCGTAGAACCGGGCCACGTCGCGCCGGCGCCACGCCCCGTCAGGGGCCCACAGCCGCGCGCCGCCGTCGATGGCGGCAAAGAGGGTCCCAACGACACCGATGCCGTGCCCGGCCACGAGGTCGAACCGCACGCCCGCCTCGGTGAGCGCCTTCAGCGCGCCCGCCTGATAGGCGCCAGCCGTGCCGGTCCCCGTCAGAACGACAGCGGTCCGATGCCGCGGGGAATAGCCCGCGTCCTGCCGTGCCGGGGTGACGAGAGGTCCCGTCATGGTCGCCGCCCGGTACTCAGGCTTCGTCGTGAATCGTGGTGAGCTTCAGCATCTCGAAGACACGGGTGCCCGTGGGTGTCGGCACCGTGACCTCGTCGCCTTCCTGCTTGCCCACAATCGCCCGCCCGATGGGCGACGCGGTCGAGATCAGCCCCTTGGTGGGATCGGCGTCCTCGGGCATCACCAGCTGGTAGATCACGATCGCGTTGGTGCCATCCTCGCGCAGCCGGACCGTGGAGCCGAACGCCGCACGATCGGCCGGCAGGCGATCGAAGTTCATCAGCGAGATCTCGGCCATGCGCTTGCGCAGCATGCCCATGCGGGCCTGAACGTAGCTCTGCCGCTCCTTGGCCGCCTGGTACTCGGCATTCTCGCTGAGGTCGCCGAGTTCGCGCGCCCGCTTGATCTCCTTCGGCAGTTCCTGGCGCAGTTCGCGATCCAGATCGGCCAGTTCTTCTTCGAAGCGCTTCAGGATACGTACCCTCATGCTGCCCTCATGGGTGTCGGTGCCCGCGGCCGTGTGCGCCCCCCGGGAGGCACCGCCGCACCGACACGCGGCGTGGCTTCCTTAGCCCGGGCTCGACACAGCAAGGATAATCAGGCAGTTTACCATATCTGCTATGCTCGACAGGCGGCGCGCCAGCCGCCGAAGGGCCACCGTGCAGACCATCTCCAGCCGCCAGCATCCGTTCGTCAAGCGTTGTCGCGCCGCGGCGGCGCGGCGCGGATCGCCGGGCGAGGCCGTCCTGCTCGACGGCATCCACCTCGTCCACGACGCCCTGGCCGCCGGGCTCGTCATCGACGTGGCGGCGGTGACCGCCTCGGCGCTGACGCACCCGGAGATCGAGGCCCTGGTGGCCGCCCTCGGGGCGGCCGGCGTGGACGTGATCGAGGTGACCAGCGCCGTGATGGACGCCGCCAGCCCGATGACCACGCCGGCAGGTCTCCTGGCCCTCGCCGAGTCACCCGCCGCCACCATCGAGGACGTGCTGCCCCCGCCGGCCGCCCTGGCCGTGGCCCTCATGGGCGTCCAGGATCCCGGCAACGTGGGCGCCGTCGTGCGCGCCGCCGACGCCGCCGGGGCCTCCGGCGTGCTTGTCTGCGACGGCAGCGCCGACCCCTTCGGCTGGAAAGCCCTGCGGGGATCCATGGGCAGCGCGTTCCGGGTGCCGGTGGCGCCCGGCGTGGGCGTCACGGGCGTGCTGGCCGCCGCGCGCGCCCGGCACGTGCGGGTGCTGGCGGCCGTGCTGGACGGGGACGCGCCCAGCCTGTTCACCTGCGACCTCACCGGGCCCACCCTGCTGCTGCTGGGCGGCGAGGGGCACGGCGTCCCGCGGGCCGCCGTCTCGGACGCCGACGGCCGCATCCGAATCCCCATGGCCAGCGGCGTGGACTCGCTCAACGTGGCCGTCGCCGCGGGCGTGCTGCTGTTCGAGGCCCGCCGGCAGCGGACCGCTGCGGGAGGAGGCCCGCGGTGAGTGGCGACGGACTGTTCGCCGACGTCGACACGCCACCGGCCGCCGGCGGACGCGTGCCTCTGGCCGAGCGGATGCGTCCGCGCACCTTCGACGAGTTCGTGGGCCAGGGCACGCTGCTGGCGCCCGGCCGGCCCCTGCGCGAGGCCATCGTGCGCGACGTTCTGCAGTCCGTCATCCTGTGGGGCCCGCCCGGCACGGGCAAGACCAGCCTGGCCCGCCTGGTGGCCGAGTCCACCCACGCGCACTTCATCGCCTTCAGCGCCGTGCTCTCGGGCATCAAGGAAATCAAGGAGGTCATGGCCGAAGCCGAACGGGCGCGGCGCCGGTCGGGCCGCCGCACGATCCTGTTCGTCGACGAGATCCACCGGTTCAACAAGGCCCAGCAGGATGCCTTCCTCCCCCGCGTCGAAGCCGGCGACATCGTCCTCATCGGCGCCACGACCGAGAATCCGTCGTTCGAGGTCAACGCGCCACTGCTCTCACGCTCGCAGGTCTTCGTCCTCCAGCAGCTGACAGAGGACGACATCCACGCGCTGCTGGCACGGGCCGTGGCCGATCCCGACCGGGGCCTGGGCGCAGAACCGGTGACGGTGGCAGACGAGGCCCTCACCGCCATCGCGCGCTACGCGAACGGCGACGCCCGCGTGGCGCTCAACCTGCTCGAGTTCGCGGCCGCCGCGGCGCCCGAGCGCGACGGCCAGCGGGTGGTCGACGAAGCGTTCATGAAGTCGAGCGTGGCGCGCCGCGCCCTGCTCTACGACCGCGCCGGCGAGGAACACTTCAACCTCATCTCCGCCCTGCACAAGTCCCTGCGCAACAGCGATCCGGACGCGGCCGTCTACTGGCTGGCCCGGATGCTGGAGTCGGGCGAAGACCCGCTCTATATCGCCCGGAGGCTGGTGCGGTTCGCCTCGGAAGACGTCGGCAACGCCGACCCGCACGCGCTGGCACTGGCGGTGGCGGCCCGGGACGCGGCGCACTTCATCGGGATGCCGGAAGGGAACACCGCTCTCACCCAGGCGGTGGTGTACCTGGCCACCGCGCCGAAGAGCAACGCGGTCTACAAGGCCTACCTCGCCGCGGCCGGCGACGCCCATCGGGACAGGGCCGAACCCGTGCCCCTGCACCTGCGCAACGCCCCGACCAAGCTGATGCAGCAGCTGGATTACGGGAAGGACTACCAGTACGCCCACGACGACCGTGACGGCATCACCGGCATGGACTGCCTGCCGCCGGCCCTGGCCGGGCGCCGCTACTACCAGCCGACGGATCGCGGCTTCGAGAAGGAGATCCGGCGGCGACTGGAAGGCTGGGCAGCGATCAAGAGAGAACGGCAGAAGACAGGAGACAGGAGACAGAAGACAGAGGAGTGATCCGCCGCGCCGGCCGCCGGGGCGGCCCGCGGCTACGACGCCCCGCCCCGGGCGAAGACGTCCGTGCTCAGGTACTTCAGGCCGTGGTCGCAGAGCAGCGTGACCACCGTGGCGCCCGGGCCCAGTCGACGGGCCACCTGAACGGCCGCCAGCACGTTGGCCCCGGACGACGTGCCGGCAAACAGCCCTTCCTCGCGTGCCAGCCGCCTCGCCATCGCCTTGGCCTCCTCGGTCGGCACCGGAACGATCTCGTCAATCACCGACGGGTCCCACAGGGGCGGGATGTAGCCGATCCCCACGCCTTCGATCTTATGTGGTCCCGGCGTCCCGCCTGCCAGCACCGGCGATTCGGCGGGCTCGACGGCGGCGGCACGAATCGCCGGGTTCCGACGTTTCAAGGCAGACGCGACGCCGCGCGACGACGCGGCGGTGCCGACGCAGTGGACGAAGGCCGAGACGCGGCCCCCGGTCTGCTCCCAGATCTCGTCGCCCAACGCGTCGTAACCCGCGATCGTGTCGGGGTTGTGCAACTGATTGGTCCAGAACGTCCCCGGGGCCTCGGCCAGCTGCCGTGCCGTCTCGATCATGTCGAGAATCAGCTTCTTCGTGGTCTTCCCGCCTTCGGAGGGCACCAGCGTCAGCCGCGCGCCGAGCGCCGCCATGTGAGCGAGCTTCTCGCGGCTGAAGGCATCGGAGCTGACGATGTGGATCGGGTAGCCCTTCGCGGCGCAGACCAGCGCGAGCGACGTCCCGGTGCTGCCGCCGGTGTACTCGATCACCGTGCCGCCCGGCTTGAGGCGCCCGTCCCGCTCGGCCCGCTCGATCACCGCCAGGGCCATCCGGTCCTTCATGCTGCCGGTCGGGTTCTCCCCTTCCAGCTTGACGAGGATGTCCGCGCATCCGGGGGGCACCACCTTGCGAAGCCGGACCATCGAGGTCCGGCCGATCGCCTGCAGCACGTCCATGTCTTCACCCTCCGGAAGTCGCGTCCGCGAATCGCCCCATTGTCGCCGATCCCGACGCCGGCGGGCACGTGTCAGTGCCCCACGTGCGGCTTCACCAGCATCGCGCTCAGGCTGCGGCCGGCGATCGCGCTGCCAGCCGCCTCGAAGCCGGCCGCCGCCGCTTCGCTCAGCGACTCGTCGAAACCGCTGGCGGTCACGTGCCCGGCCGGTTCGACGATCACCACGCGGCCGCCGGGCACGAGGACCGCGTGCACCTGCCTGAAGAACCGGAGGCGATCGGGTATCTCGTGCAGCACGTGCATCGCGACGACGAGGTCGGCCCGCCCCTCGAACGCGTCGAGGTTCAGGGACGTCTCCGAACAGACGACCGGCCGGATCCGGTCGGTCACCCCCGCCCGGCGGGCTCGCCGCAGGAGCCCGTCGATCATGCGAGGCTGCAGGTCCACCGCCACGACCGTGCCCGCCGGCCCGACCAGCCTGGCGAGCGGCAGGGTGAAGAACCCCATGCCGCAGCCGGGTTCGACCACGGTCATGCCGGCTGTGACGAAAGGCGCCAGCAGGCGTGCGGGTGATTCGACGAGGCGCCGCAGCGGATTGGCGAGCAGCGGCCCGAGCCACCAGGGGCACACATGAGGGGCCGCCGGCGGCGTGGGCAACAGGGATGGGGCTGGTCTATCAGGTCTCATACCCCTCCAATACGAGTCCTGGCTCGCATTCGACGCTCGTATTCCCCGACCAGTGACCTCGGTGGCCGCCCCGGGCCGGCGTGTCCGTGAGCTCCCTCTCCCACCGCGTGGCTGGCGCACGGCTCGGCGGGCCGGTTCGACCGTCACGACGCCATGGATGCAGCGGCCCTCGCGATCTGCCGGTACGTCGAGGCCACGCCGTGAAGGCCTTCTCGCCGACAGCCGTCACGGCGCCTGCCGCCGGCGCCCGGCCCGCACAGGCGGCCATCGCCACCACGTGGCGGCTACGGCCAGGCCGAACAACGTATATGTGAGCGTGAACACCCAGGCGGGCGCCTCGTAGTAGATGAGCCGCTGCAGCCAGTGTTCGATGAAGCTGCCGCTGTAGGTCGTGGCGCGGGCGCGGTCACGCAGCCACATTTCGAGCGTGGTCAGCGGACACACCTCGCCGAGCCAGGCCTGGAGGACGATGACGGCCACGGCTGCGAGGTGGGTGATCCTGAACGCCAGGGACCGGGAGATCCGCCAGCCGCGCCGGTAGCCCGCCGCCACGGCGATGAGTCCGCCGATGACGAACCCCACGACGGCCGCATGCAGCGCGAGCACGGCATCGGCCAGCGCCTGCCAGGGCCAGGGGTCAGTCATGGGCTCGTCGCACCCATCGCTCCAGGCGGTACCGGCTGAGCCGCAGGTGCAGCACGGGGTACAGGTTGCCGGCCACTTGTACGAGTGTCACCAGACACAGGCTCCCCCACTCGCCCCGCACGGCGAGCAGTCCCATGTACGGCACCACGAGCAGGCCAACGTACAGGTGCGAGGCTTCGGCGGCTTCGAGCTGATACCGCAGGCGCGCGGTGTCGATCGATCCCGGGCCGGCATACACGTCCAGGTTCAGCAGCCTGAACGGCGTGCGCCGCAGCAGGCGGCCGAACGCCCGCACGCCCAGCCACCGGTACAGCGGCCCCTGCGCCTCCCACCGACGCACATGGCGCCAGGGCGGGGGCACCCGGATCGGCACCACGGGCCGAGCCATGGCGGCGAGGCCCAGTGAACAGATCATGGCGATGATGACGAACCACGGCGAGTCGAGGCGGAACGGGACCGCGCGGCGGATCACTATGAACGCGGCACCGTAGCCGCCGGCCACCGCTGCGAAACGCCACCACAACAGCTGCCGGCTCACTTGTCGGTGAGGGCCTGATAGGCAACGGCCTTCGTCAGCACCTGCACCTCGAGGTCGCACGGCATCCGCTGCGTCATCACCAGCACGATAAGGCGTTCTTGCGGGTCGACCCGGAAGAAGGTGGACGCCGCGCCGTCCCAGCCGAAATCACCCACCGATCCGTACCCCGTGGTCTGCGCCACGTCCGTCGTCACGGACATCGTGAAGCCGTAGCCGTTGCCGCCGTTCTTCCCGCCCCAGGGTGCCGGCGCCACCCCCGGCGGCAGCTGGTTCATCGTCATCAGCCCCACGGTCCGCGGACTCAGCAGACGGACCCCGTCCAGTTCGCCGCCGCGCAGCAGCATGGTCGCAAAGCGCAGGTAGTCGGCGGTGGTGGACACGAGGCCCCCGCCCCCTGACAAGAGCCGCACCCGGTCGGGGCGGTACCGGTCGACAGCCGACATCGGTGGAACGACGAGGAGCCCTTTCTCGGGGCTGTAGTTGTAGAGCGACGCGAGGCGCGGCAGCTGGGCGTCGGAGACCGAGAAGCCGGTGTCGATCATCTTCAACGGTCCGAAGATCCGGGTCCGGAAGAACTCGTCGAGGGTCATTCCCGAGATGATCTCGACCAGCCGCCCGAGAATGTCCATCGAGATGCCGTACTCCCACTTCGTCCCCGGCTGGAACAGGAGGGGCACCTTGCAGACGGCTTCGGCCGATTCGGCGAGCGTGCGCGTGGGATCCATGACGTGCGCCGCCTGGTAGCTGCGGCCGACCGCCGTGCCGGGGCTGCCGTAGGTCAGTCCAGAGGTGTGGCGCAGCAGGTCGCGCACCGTCATCTCCCGCGCCGCCTTGACCGTCTTGAGCCCGTCCGGGCCGTCCGATTCGAAGACCTGGAGATCCCGGTAACACGGAATGAACTTCGAGACCGGGTCGTCGAGCCTGAACCGCCCCTCTTCGAGCAGCATCATGACGGCGACGCCCGTGATCGGCTTCGTCATCGAGAAGATGCGGTAGAGGCTGTCCTTCTTCAGCAGCGCCTTCGTCGCGAGATCGGCGTAGCCGAACTCCTGCTGGTAGGCGACCCGCCCGTCCCGGGCGACGGTGACGCTGATGCCGGCGAACTTGCCGTCCTTCAGCAACTGGTCCACGGCCGGCGCGACACGTGCGAGCCGTTCGCCGGAGATCCCGGGCACGACGGGAGCCGGCTTGGCAGCCTGCCGCGCCAACACGGTGGCGGCGAGCATGACGAGGGCGGACGAGAGTACGACGAGACGCTTCATGGCGTGGCGCTCCTGGGCGGGGCACAGATCGCGGCGTCGCGGGGCAACCGGGGGCCGTTCATCATCCCACCGCCCGGTCGCCGCCGCAAGCGGACGCCGACGCCGCCTCAGGACGCGCGCCGCGGGCGCAGGCGCTTGAGCAGCTGGATCTGCCCGGCGTGGTACACGTCGTGGGCCGCAATACCAGTGATGAGCATCCGGTTCGGCACGCGGCTGCCGGGCGTGCAACGCTCAAGGTCGGCCGGCGACAGCTGCTCGACGGCCCGTCTGAGCTGCCGGTGCTCGGCGACGAGCAGCGCGACGTCGGCCTTCCACTGCGCGTCACGATCGGTGACGCCACCCGGCCGCTCGAACCAGTTCGATCCCTTCAGGGTGAAAGCGCCGCGTTTCTCACCGGTCAGGCGCCGCCGGACCGCGTACTTCCAATACGCCGCGTGGACGGCAATCTCCCAGATGTTGTGCCGGCCAGGTGCCGGACGCCACAGCACGTCCCGGGCGGCGAGTCCCCGGATCGAGCCACGCAGGTTCGTGCCGTGCCATGACCGGCGGTCAAAGGCCTCGTCGATGGCCGCGAGGAGACTCGCCGTCGCGTCGTTCATGTCGTCGTCCGTGAGGGGCGCGGCCTCGCACCCAGCGTGCCGCCGAGCCACGCCATCGGGAGGTAGGCCACGACGTTGTCGAGGATGTTGAACCAGGCGGGGCCCGGCAACACGAAGCTGTTCGTCACGCCGCCGGCGAGGAACACCACGCCGATGACGAAGGCCAGCCCGAGGCGGCGGGTGGCCGCCAGGAGAGCGGTCACGGCCGCGCCCGCGAACGTACCCAGCGCATGCGCGAGAAACGGGAACACGAAGTGCCTTGGCTCGAACAGGTGCAGCGACTGCCGCAGTCCCTCCATCGTCGTCACATCGGCGCCCGCGGGCGGCGGGATGACCGCAGGGCCCAGCAGCACCAGACCCATGTTGACGACGCCGCCAGTAACGACGCCGGCCACCACCGCCAGGACATTGCGCACGACAGGGTTCACGAGGGGTCTCCTTCACGTCCGGCTCGGCGCCTGGGCCGGAAGGCCCAGACCGAAGCCATCCCGATGATAACGGCCGCCGTCTCGAATCCCAACCGCACGCCGTTGACGGCTACCCGCGAGGCCGACGGCGCCCCCGGCGGCGGCCCGAAGCGCGCCTCGAGCGCCTGTTCCGCCATCGCCAGCGACGGCGGCTGCCACCGTGGATGATGCCCCAGGGCCGCGTGCCGGATCGGCACCGCGGCGTCGATCACCATGTAGGGCGGACAGGCCAGGACGCCGGCGATGACCGCCGTCCCAGCCAGGAGCACGATGAACCGTGCACGCTGCATGGCGCCTCCCGTCACGTCGCGCGCACACGCGCCACGATCAGCGTCCAGTCATCCGACTGCGCCGGCGCGCTGAAGGCCTTCACGTTCGCGACGACGCGCGCGATCAGGTCACGCGCCGGCAGGTCCCGGTGCTCCCGGATCACGTCCAGCAACCGGGCCTCGCCGTACTCCTCTCCGGCCTCGGACCAGGCTTCAGTGATGCCGTCAGAGTACATCACCAGCACGTCGCCGGGCTCGAGTATTCGCGCCGCCGTCCGGCTCACCAGATCGCCGAAGAACCCGATCGCGACCGCCGTGGGCGCCAGCCAGTCGGCACCGCCGTCGGCCCGCAGCAGCAGCGGCGGGTTGTGACCGCAGTTGACGTAGGTGAGCGTGCGCGTCCGTTCGTCGTAATCCCCGAAGAACATCGTCGCGAAGCGGTTTGGCGCGGTCGAGTCGTGGAACAGCGCGTTGACCGATCGCACCAGCGCGTCCGGGGCGCCGGCCGCCCGCGATGAGTGGCTGCGGACAATCGCCTGGAGATTGGCCATCAGGAGCGCAGCGGAAATGCCCTTGCCGGACACATCGGCGATGACGAAGCCGAGGCGGCCGGGTCCCAGGTCCAGGAAGTCGAAGTAATCGCCGCCGACGACCCGGGCCTGCGTGCACGTGCCGGCGTAGTCGAGCCTCGCGAGCGGCGGCCTCCGTTGCGGCAGCAGCAGCTGCTGCACGTCCTGCGCGATCGTGAGCTCGTACTCGTGGCGCCGCTCGGCCTCGAGGCGGCCCGCCATCTGCTCGGCCAGCGACAGGTTGTCAAGGGCCAGCGCGGCCTGGCTCGCGACGACCGCGAGCAGATCGGCATCCTCGCCCGAATACGGCTCCTCCGAGCGCCGGGGACCAAGGGCCAGCACACCCAGCATCTGCCTGTCTCGGCCAGTGACGCGCACGACGTGCTCGGGCGCCGGCTGCCAATCCAGCTTGCCGTTGTCCTCGGAGTCGATCCCGTCCACCGGCAGAACCGCGGGCGCAGACGGCCACGTTCCGGCCATCTGCGCGAGTTGGCCGTCCCGATCGCGGAGATAGACCGCCATCGTGACGGGGTGGAGCGCATTGACCACGTGCCGATGCAGCACCGTCGCCAGTTCGGCACGGTCCGTGATCCTGGCCGCCCGGCCCGCCAGATCCTGGAGCATGGCGCGCCCGTCGTACGCCTGGCGGAAGAACGCACGGTCGATGCGTCCGCCCACGCGCCGGTGGATCTGCGTCCCGCCCCACAGCAGCACCGTGCCGAGCGCCGCCCCCGCCGCGACGCCCCACGGCAGGGCGGCCTGCCCGAGCGGTGCCAGCATCGGGGCCAGCCAGGCCGAGAATCCCACGATGACCCCCACGGTCAGCAGGGCGAGCACGATCGTGAAGCCCCGCTGGACCAGGAGGTACCGTGCGCCCCGCCGCAGCAGGACGGGAATCTCGAGCACCCGGTGCTTCACCACCGCGTAGGCCAGCGACATCGGCATGAGGAACGCGAAGGCCGCGCGGACGGCCGCCAGCCACGGCGGCTCCCGGTACCCCGCCAGGTTCGTGGCACCCACAATGAGCAGGTTGGGTACCAGCGCGACGGCCGTCCCCAGGAAGACGACGCGAGTCTTGCGCCGCGCCTGTTCGTCGGCGGCGCGGAAGAAGTTGGCGGCCAGCGCGAGGACGCCCAGCGACAGGACGCCGAGCAGCCACCACACGCCAAGTTGGGCCGACCGCTCGTCACCCACCCAGCCGTGGACGGGCAACGGCAGCCGGATCGATCCCGTCGCGACGCTACCCAGCACCATCGGGACGCCGCTGGCGAGGGCCGCCCACTTGAGCCACGGCAGCCGGCGATCCACCGGCGACCGGGCGGGGAACGTCGCGAAGAAGAGGTAGAACAGCGGTCCGAACAGCCCGAGGAGCAGGCCCTGGTAGACGCGGGTGAAGGGGCGGAACCCGGGTGCGAACACGCCGAGGCTGTCCGGGAAGGCCGGGGTGGTGGCGAACCCGGCGAACACCACCGCCAGCAGCCAGGCCCGCCAGTCGTCGAGGCGCAGGAACAGCACCGCCAGGCCCACCACGACAAACGGCAGCGGGTAGGCGTTCAGGATCTCGCTGGCCAGGGCGCCCGCCAATCCAGTCGTCCGCGGCACGCGCCGCCGGAGGGTGGCCGTGACGCTGCGGGGCGCCCCGTCGCCGGGGCCGCGCAGCGTGAGCCGAACCACCTCGCCGGGTGCCCGTTCCGTCCAGGCTCGAGCCTGATACCCCGCGTCGGCAAGCGGCAGACCGTCGATGGCCAGCAGCCGGTCGCCCGGCCGCATGCCCGCCCGTTCGGCCGGGCTGTCCGGCAGCACCAGCGTGATCAGTTGCGCCTGCTCAGCAGCCAGGTAGCTGGAATCGTAGCCGAGTTCCACCGCGGGCTGGAACCTGACGGCCATCATCCAGAGGGTCACGTACAGCAGCGTGGCAGCGCCGAACAGCGCGGCTGCCGACCACCGCAGGGCCGCCCGTCCCGTCACCGGTCGCCTGCCAACCGGCCGCACGGTGTCGTGACGACACTAGACATGCCACCCCTCGCCGAAGGCCGGACCCGCCAGCGTCCGGGCATACGCGGCAACGTCACCCGGCCAGCCGGCCGTGTGGGCGCCGAACCGGCCCCCGTCGCACGCGAACAACGCGCGGCAGGCCTCCTCGAAGCCCGGCTCGTTTCCCGCAATCGCCGTCATGAACCGGAACGCAGCCTCCTGGGCCCGCCGCGTGCGGTCCGCACCCGCGCGATCGCGGATGGCCCGCTCGACCAGCCTGCGCAGCACCACCGACGCGCCGCCCGGCTGACTGGCCAGCCACTCCCAGTGGCGCGGCAGCAGGGTTACCTCCCGCCCGATCACCCCGAGGCGCGGGCGGCCGGGACCTCGGGGCTCAGCGGGCGCATTCGCGGGCCGCTCGGTGTCCGGCCCCCGCAGATCCAGGTCCACCTGCGTCCCGGATGCATCGTCGAACACCAGAACCGGCGTGTGCTCAGCCGCATCCAGCAATTCCCTCACGACCGCTGCTGCGCGGTCGCGGTCTCCGCGTGCAATTGCCCTGCTGCCAGCAAACACCGTCACCGACTCCGGTCTCATCGTCCCTTCCTTCTGGATCATGAGGCCAGATATTACCCGGATGAAACGTAGATGTCAATATCACCAGGGTAAAATAAGCCCTATGTGGATGGCCCGACGACAAGAGCATCAACTATCACGCATTCATACACTTACGGACCGTATCCCATGTTCTGGTGGTGACGTCGCTCCCCAGCGTCCGCTCGATCAGGGTCATGAAAACAGGGCCGCGCGGGTTCGGCACGTAGGCCGTGAAAACCTCGCGGCCGGTCGTCGCCATCATGTGCACGCCCTCGGTGACGGCCGGTAGAATCAGGCGACCCGGGTGCGGGTCGCGGAGGAATGTGACCACTCGCTTGGCGCCGGCAGGGATCCGAAAGGCCACGTAGGGATCACCGGCCGTGAGGTCGCGTAGCGCCATGACCGGCCTCACAATCGTGAAGAACGGGCGGTCCAGCACCCGGTCCATGGCAGCCTCGGCGCGGCGCTCCAGCATGGCCTCCGACGCCGACCGTGCGTCGAACACCACGTTGCCGCTCGACAGCACCGTCCTGATGTTCGTGAACCCCGCGCTCTCGAAGGCGCGTGTCAGGTCGGCCATCTTCGCGTTGACCGGGCTCACGCCTCGCAGGAACGCCACGTACCTGGGCATGCCTCTACCCTCTAGCCTCTAGCCTCTAGCCTCTAGCCTCTAGCCTCTAGCCTCTAGCCTCTAGATGCGCTGGAAGTTCTTCTCGATCTCGCGCCGCGACAGGCGCAGCATCACGGGACGCCCGTGTGGGCACACCGTGGAATACGCCGTCCGCCGCAACTCCTCGAGGATATGCACCATCTTGTCGTGCGAGAGCGGCATGTTCGCCTTCACCGCCGCATGGCAGGCCATCGTCGCCGCGATCTGGCGCAACTGGTCGTGCACGGCGGCCTTCCCGCCCAGCCCTTCGAGATCCTCTGCCAGCGCGCGCACGGCGCCGGCGGCCTGGTCGGCGTTCAGCAGCACTGGCATGGCCGCCACCCGGACACTCGCCGGCCCGAACTCTTCGATCTCGAATCCGCACTGGTGCAGTTCGGTGGTGCGCTGCAGCAGGACGGCGCGCGCATCCGGCGGCAGGTCGAGCACCAGCGGCGTCAGCAGCCGCTGGCTCTCCATGTCACCGCTGGTCAGCCGGCTCATGAAACGTTCGTAAAGGACGCGTTCGTGCGCGACGTGCTGATCGATGATGGCCACGCCGTCGCTGTCGACGGCGATGATGAACGTGTCGCGGAACTGCCCCAGCGGCAGCAGCGGCTTGATGGCCACCTCCGCCAGCGAGGCCCCGGCTCGTTCGACCGACGGCGGCACCGCAGACGTCATCGGCGCGGGGGCCGGCCGTTCCCACGGGTCGCGCGCGTCAAACGCCGGCAGGTCCGGGCGCGGCCCGGGCACGGCTCCTCCCCCGCTTTCCACGCGCGTCATCGACGACAGCACGTCGGGCAGTGACTGGGCCACAGGGCCGGCCCAGGGCGCAGGCGGCGGCGCCAGCTGTAGTTCCGGTGCCGCCTGGGTGCCGATGGCGTCGGCGACCGCCCGCCGAATCACCTCGTGCACCAGCGACTGGTGCCGGAACCGCACCTCGGCCTTGGTCGGGTGCACGTTGACGTCCACGGCGTCGGCCGGCATCTCGATGAACAGATGGGCCTCGGGGCTGCGCTCGCGCGCCGTGGCGCGCGCGTACGCGTCGATCACCGCGTGCGCAATCGTGCGGTCCTTGACGATGCGGCGGTTGATGAAGAACTGCTGGGCGCCTCGGGTGGGGCCCTCGTCGGCGAGGGCGGCCACGTAGCCCGTCACCCGGATTCCGCCGCCTTCGCGCGACACGGGCACGAGATCCTTCCGCTCGCCGTAGATCTGGAAGAACCGCTCGTCGAGGCGCAGGGCCGGCGGCACGCGCAGCAGCGTGCGGGGCCCGCTCGTCAGCGTGAAGCCCACCTCGGGATGCGCCAGCGCCAGCAGCGTCACCATACGCGACACCTGCGTGGCTTCGGCCACGTCCGACTTCAGGAACTTGCGGCGCGCGGGCAGGTTGTAGAACAGATCGCCCACCTCGACGACGGTGCCGGGCGCCAGGCCCACCTCGGCCACGGACGCGACGATGCCGCCGTTGATGCGGATCTCGGTGCCCGCCACGGCGTCGCGCGGCCGGGTGCGCAGGACGAGGTGGGAGACCGAGGCGATGCTGGGCAGGGCCTCGCCGCGGAACCCCATGGTGCGGATCGCCTCGAGATCCTCGGCGCGCGCGATCTTGCTCGTGGCGTGGCGCTCGAGCGCCAGCCGCGCATCGTCCGGATCCATGCCGAACCCGTCGTCTTCGACGCGCAGCAGCTTCTTGCCGCCGAGTTCCATCGCCACCGACACGCGCGTGGCACCGGCGTCGAGGGCGTTCTCCACCAGTTCCTTCACGACGGAGGCGGGCCGCTCCACCACCTCGCCGGCGGCGATCTGGTTGGCCAGTTCGGGCGAGAGCCTGAGGATCCGTCCCATGCCTACAGCCACTTCCTCCAGCGGAAGGCCGCGAGCATGCCCGCAGACATCGCCAGCATCATCAGCAGCACCCACCAGAACTGGATGTCTTCGCCGCCGGGCAGGTGCGGCAGGCGTACGTTCATGCCGTACAGACTCGTGAGGACGGTCAACGGCAGGAAAATCGTCGACAGGATGGTCAGGACCTTCATGACCGAGTTCAGGCGGTTCGACACGTTCGACAGGTGCGTCTCGAACATGGCGGTCACGCGATCCTGGAACAGAAGGGCTTCGTCCGACACCCGCACCACGTGGTCGTACACGTCGCGGAACCGGAACGCCAGCTCGTCGCTCAGTTGCGGGAACTCGCGGCGGCCCAGGCGCCCCAGCACGTCGCGCTGGGGCAGGACCACCCGCCGCAACGAGGTCACGTCGCGCTTCAGGCTGAGGATCTCACGGACCACGTCGCCATTGTCGCGATTCTCCAGGATCCGTTCCTCGAGATCGTCGAGGCGCCCCTCGATCCGGTCCACCTCGGGCCGGTAGTGGTCGACCATGGTATCGACCAGCCGGTGCAGCAGCGCCGCGGGGCCCTCCGACAGGACCCGCTCGTTGCGCAGGCAGACCCCGGCCACCTCGGGGAACGACCGCGACAGGCTGTCGTGAATCGTGAGGAGGAAGTTGGGGCCGAGAAAGAAGTCCACGTCGTGCGTGGCCAGCTCGGTGGCCGTCGAATCGATCCCGTGGAGGATGACGTAGAGATAACCGTCGTAGCTCTCGATCTTGGGGTGGTGGGTCTCGGCCCGCGCGTCCTCGATCGACAGCGGGTGGATGCGGAACGGCGACGACAGGAGCGCGAACTCCTCGTCGGTGGGATCCGTCAGGTCGACCCAGAACACCACGCCGGTCGTGGGATCGAACCACTCGGAGTCGAGGCGATCGGCGCGCGCCGTCTTGCCGTGGCGGTAGAAATAGATATCGAGCATAAGGCCGGCTCCGGGCTCCAGGCTTCGGCCGCGGGCCTGGCGGCAATCGAGGATCCTACACCAAGGGTCGCGTCACTGCCCCTCGGGGGGCTGCCACAGTTCCACCTTGTTGCCCTCGGGATCCATCACCCAGCCGAACTTGCCGAACTCGGAGTCCTCGGTCTTCTCCACGACCTCGCAGCCTTCCCGGCGCAGCACCTCGAGCAGGCCCGCCAGGTCCGCCACGCGGTAGTTGATCATGAAGGACGAGGTGCTGGGTGCGAAGTAATCCCCGCCCGCACTGGAGATCGACCACACGGTCGTGCCCTTCGCGGGATTGCCGGCTTCATCGGTCCAGCTGAATGCGGCACCGCCCCAGTCCTGCACGTCGATGCCCAGGTGGGTGTGGTACCAGGCTCTCAACGCGACGGGGTCCTTCGCCTTGAAGAAGATGCCCCCGATTCCTGTCACTCGCTTCATGGACATCTCCTCGTGCCTTCCTGTGCAAAGTACCGCTGGTGGCCTGCGGGGTCTGGGGCCCCGTAACGTCAGTGGCCCTGCACCGCTCGATCAGCGCGACACGTCTGCGCACGCGCAACGACCCGCGGGCGAGGCCGGGCCGCACGAGGCGCGACTCGGCCGGCCCAATCACGTCCGCACACTTGTCGCGTGGTTGCCCAGTATACACGTTCGCTGGCCCTGAACCGGTTACCCATCACTGGCAACGGCCACCGCGGCCCGCAGCGCCGCGCGCGCCAGCAGGCGGGTGGAATCGAGCGTCGGCAGCGGGCAGTCCTGCGGGTCGACGAGCAGCGGAATCTCGGTGCACCCGAGGATGACGCCGTCACACCCGCGGGCCTTCATCGACTCGATGACCGTGTTGAAGTCCAGCCTCGACGCCTCGGTGAAGACGCCGTTGACGAGTTCCGTGAAGATGATGGCGTCGATGCGCTCCCGGTCCACCTCGTCCGGGATCTGAACAGCGATGCCAAACCGGCTCAGCCGGTCACGGTATACGGGGCCGGTCATGAGGTACTTCGTGCCTGTGACGGCAAGGTTCGTGAGTCTCCGCGCCCGGGCGTCTTCAGCCACCGCGTCGGCGATGTGCAGCCAGGGAATGGGCGATCGTGCCGCGACCAGGTCGAACGCCTGGTGGATGGTGTTGTCGGGGCAGATGGCCAACTGGGCGCCGATGGCCGCCAGGCGTTCCGCGGACGACAACATCAGCCCAGCCACGCCAGGCCAGTTCCCGGCCCGGATGTGAACCATGTATTCACCCAGCGGGTGGGTATGCATGGACACTTCGGGGTGCATGTGCTCGCCCATGACCGCCGGGGCCGAGGCGCACAACGTGCGGTAACACAGCGCGGCGCCCTCGGCACTGCACGCCACGATGCCGACGTGTTTCGACATCTGCCGGTCGCCCTTCCCGCAACGGCCTGTGCAGGTGCTGGTCATCGCTCAACCTCGTAGCGCAGCCTGACCACGCCGTCGGCATACCGCTTCGAGGAGCGCAGGCGCAGCGCCAGGTCCCGGCGTCGCGGGGCCACGAGCGGGATGCCCTTGCCGATGAACACCGGGATGACGTGCAGCTCGAATTCGTCGATTTCGCCGGCGTCCAGGAATGAGGCGATCAAGCCGGCGCCCCCCATCATCCAGATGTGCTTGCCCGGGGTGGCCCGCAGCTGCCGCGCGAACGTCTTCACCGGCTGCGACACGAACGTCACACCTGCGGCCGGCGTCTTGGGCGGCTTGCGCGAGAACACGTAATTCGCCCGGGTAGGATCGAAGAGCCCCGTGGTCCTGCCGCGTTTCCTGTGGTAGTTCAGGAGCCAGTCGTACGTCTTGCGCCCCCAGAGGATCGTGTCGATCGTCGAGTAGAACCTCGTCATGCCGTAGTCGAGGTCCTGAGGCCGGCGATTCAGCCATTCGACGTCCCCGTCCGGCCGGGCGATGTAGCCGTCGGCGCTCGTCGCGAGATAGGCGATGATCTTCCGTTTCGTCGTCATGTTGGCCCCGCAACACGCTGGCTGCGCCCCCGCCTGAGCCGCGTCGTGACACGCAACTCCAGTCGGATGCCAGCATCGATCATGCCGGCTTGACGCAGGCGAACACCGTGTACGCGTCCTCGCCCGCGTGGTACTGCCCCTCATGCAGCTCGAAACCGGCCTCGCGCAGCATACGCCGCCAGGTTCCGAGCGAAAAGAGGCCCATCGTCCAATGGTCGGTCTCGATCTGCAGGCGCCCGTGGTCCCGAATCAGATAGAGGACCGTCGTGTCGTACTGACTGTCCGCGGGGTCCGGATCGTACACATTCTCGACGAAGACGACATCGAGTCCGTCCCGCGGCCCCTTGCACGTACCGGGCGTGACGATGGTCCTGTTCTGCTGGAATGTCTCGACGGTCACGTCCGGTGTCACCACCAGGACCCCGCCAGGCTCGAGGTGGGCAGACGCTGTGCTGATCGCGGCGGCGACGTCCGCCAGGCTGGTCATGTACGAAATCGCATCGTCCATCAGGACGGCATCGAACGTCCGATCGAGCCGGAACGTCCGCATGTCACCGAGGACGAACGTGCTGTCGGGGTTCAGCAGCCTGGCCTGGGCGAGCATGGTGGGGCTCACATCCAACCCCGTCACGCTGAACGTGTCCCGCAAGGTGAGGACGTTCTTGCCTCCGCCGCAGCCGATGTCGAGCAGTGTGCGTGCCGGGCGCCGTGCGTGCCGTTCGATCAGGCCCGCGACATGACGGCAGTAATGCGCGTACTCATCGGCGGCATCGCCCCACATCGGCCACAGCCAGGCCAGGTCCGTATAGAGACGACAGGTGTCACCCATCACGCACCTCGCGCCGTCGGCGGCAGTCTCGCAGGTCACCGGATCAGCGGTGCGGACACCCTGGCCAGCAGCACGGCCTGCGCATCCCTCCGCTCATCTTGTCGAGGCCGACCTCGATGCGGCGTTTCCTGGTCTCCGCCTTCTTGGCCGACGTGACCCAGCAGATCCACTCGTTTCGCGCCAGCGGCGTGATCGCCGCCCAGAGACTCTTCACGGAGGCGCTGGACTCGATCGCCGTCCGGAAGTCCGACGGGAGCCTGTGGATCGTGCCGCCCGCGAGTGCTCTGCTCGTCATACCTCGCTCCGGATGGTACCACCTCCCGTCATCGCCCAGGCCATTCACGCGTTCGCCATGCACGACGGCCTGGCGTTCCGGTCCAGCGCGGCCACACCGCGAGCGGGCCGCAACCGGTTGTCAGCCGCGCGCGCGCCGGTAGTGCATGGCGACCGCGCCGCTGCGGAGTGGCTTCGCCGAGACCAGCTCGAGCCGTCGCGTGCCTGGCAGCCCGCTCTGGTACAGGGTCGGGCCGTGGCCGGCGATCCTGGGGTGGACGAGGAACTTGTACTCGTCGATGAGATCCAGTCCGCAGGGACACTCAGGCGAACGGCATCGTGCGCAGCGCGCCGCCCGCGCGCAGGACGCGGTGACGGTCGGCCCAGTGCGCCCACACGGGAATCAGCCAGGTCAGTAGTCCAACCACGCCGATGGCCGACGCATTCGGCGGTGGCGGCGAGAAGGGCCCGGAAGCCCAGATCACGACCAGCAACGCCACGAGCCACCAGAACGCAACCGTACCCGTGCGGTCGGCCGGGGCCGAGGTGCGCGTGTAGATCACGAGTGCCGCCGCGAACAGCCCGCCTTCCACGATGAGAGTGGCGGGCACCGACTGCCACAGGCTCAGCCCCGCCATGGTCGCAGAGCCCGGATACAGCGGCAGGTCCGGACGATGGGTGAGGAAGTCGAGCAGCCAGTGGCTGACGACGAGGCCCGAGAGCACCAGGAACTCGCCACGTGAGCGAGGCGGTCGCATGACAACCAGGGCGAAGAGCACGGCCCAGACGAACACTGCCAGCAGGCTGTGGGTCCACGGGTAGTGGACAAACGCCAGCGGCGTGAACGCCGTGTTGCCGGGCTCGACGACGACCGTCTCGATCCCCAGCAGGAGCAGGACCGGCCAGACGAGATCGATCAGGTACGCGGCGGCAAACAGCACCCCCAGGGACCGCCCCGGGACCTTCGGCCGGACCGCGAGGGCGACGGCAGCATGACCGATGAACATGGGCCCATCTTACCGCGCGACGGAAGCCCCGTACGCACGTCGGGGGTGGGCGCGAGGCCCACCCCCGATCGGTGTCCAGGCCGGGCTGAAGCCCGGCACTACATCGGTTCAGCGTCTCAGGCCCAACAGCCTAACGGCCCAAAGCCCAACGGCCCGTCTCAGGCCCAACGGCCTAACGGCCGAGAGCCTAACGGCCCGTCAATCGCCCACCTTCACCGACAGCGCCGCGTGCGCCGCCGCCAGGCGCGCCACGGGCACGCGATACGGCGAGCAACTCACGTACTTCAGGCCCACCTTGTGGAAGAAGTGAATCGACGACGGATCGCCGCCGTGCTCGCCGCACACGCCCAGCTTGATGTCCGGACGCGTCTTGCGGCCCTTCTCCACGGCCATCGCCACCAGCCCGCCCACGCCGACCGTGTCGATCGACTGGAACGGATCGCGCTCGAGAATCTTCCGCTCCTGGTAGATGCCCAGGAACTTGCCGATGTCGTCGCGCGAGAAGCCGAAGGTCATCTGCGTCAGGTCGTTGGTGCCGAACGAGAAGAACTGCGCCTCGGTGGCAATCTCGTCGGCCGTCACGGCGCCGCGCGGCACCTCGATCATCGTCCCGCAGAGGTACTTGATCCTGACCTTCTGCTCCTTCATCACCTCGGCCGCCACGCGATCCACGATCAGCTTCTGGTCGCGCAGCTCCTTGACGTGGCCGACGAGCGGGATCATGACCTCGGGCAGGACCTTGAGGCCTTCCTTCGCCAGCTGGCACGCGGCCTCGAAGATGGCCCGCGCCTGCATCTCGGTGATCTCGGGATACGTGATGCCCAGGCGCACGCCGCGGTGGCCGAGCATGGGGTTGAACTCGTGCAGCTGCTCCACGCGGTGCAGCAGCGTCTTCTTCTCCGCCAGTTCGGCCGCGCTGCCGCCCTTGGCCTCCAGCTTCGCGATCTCGACCATCAGGTCTTCACGCTTCGGCAGGAACTCGTGCAGCGGCGGGTCGATCGTGCGGATCGTCACCGGCTCGCCGTGCATGGCCTTGAACACGCCGTAGAAGTCTTCGCGCTGCAGCGGCAGCAGCTCGGCCAGCGCCGCGCGCCGGTCGGCTTCGTTGTCGGCGAGGATCATGCGCTGCACCTTCTCGATGCGCCCCTCGCCGAAGAACATGTGCTCGGTGCGGCACAGGCCGATGCCCCGCGCGCCGAACGCGTACGCCAGCTCCGACTGATCCGGCTGGTCGGCGTTGGCGCGGATGCCGAGCGTCCGCACCTTGTCGGCCCAGCCCAGCAGCGTGCTGAAGCGGCGGTAGATGTCCGACTCCTCGGGCTTCATCTTGCCCGCCAGCACCTGCAGGATCTCGCTCGGCCTGGTGGCCACCTTGCCGATCTTGACCTCACCCGTGAGGCCGTCGAACGACATCCAGTCGCCTTCCTTGATGACCTGGTCGCCCACCTTCACGGTCTTCGACTTCTCGTCGATGGCCAGCGCCGAGGCGCCGACGACCGACGGGCGGCCCATCTGGCGGCCCACCACCGCGGCGTGCGACGTCATCCCGCCGGTGGCCGTCAGGATACCCTGGGCCACTTCCATGCCGTGGATGTCATCCGGTGCCGTCTCCTTCCGGACGAGCAGCACCTTCTTGCCCTGCTCGGTCCACGCGACGGCCTGCTCCGAGGTGAACACCACCTGGCCCGACGCAGCGCCCGGCGACGCCGGGAGGCCCTTCGTGGCCACGGCCAGCTTCTTCCACTCGGCCGGGTCGAACACCGGCGAGAGCAGCTGCGACAACGCGGCCGGCTCGACGAGCAGCAGCGCCTCGGTCGGCTTCATGCGCTTCTCGGCGACGAAGTCCGTGGCGATCACCACGGCCGCGTACCCCGTGCGCTTGCCGCTGCGGGTCTGCAGCATGTACAGCTTCTCGTCCTCGATCGTGAACTCGAAGTCCTGGATGTCGTTGTAGTGCTTCTCGAGGCGCGCGGTGATCGTCCGCAGCTCCTGGTACGCCTTCGGCATGACCTCGGCCAGCTCGTCGATCGGCCGCGGCGTGCGCACGCCGGCGACGACGTCCTCGCCCTGGGCGTTCACGAGGAACTCGCCGAAGAACTTGTTCTCGCCGGTCGCCGGGTTGCGCGTGAAGCCCACGCCCGTCGCCGACCGGTCGCCCGAGTTGCCGAACACCATCTTCTGGACGTTGACGGCCGTGCCGATGTGGTCCGGGATGTCGTACATGCGGCGGTACTTGATCGCGCGCTCGTTGTTCCACGAGCGGAACACGGCGTCACGGGCGGCCGTCAGCTGCTGCAGGGGGTCCTGCGGGAAGGGCTTGCCCGTCTCCTTCTTCACCACCGCCTTGTAGCGCTCCACGGTCTCCTTGAGGCCGTCCTCGCCGAGGTCCGTGTCCACCTTCGCGCCGTGGGCGTGCTTCACTGCTTCGAACTCGTGCTCGAACTTCTCCTTCTTGATCTCGAGCACGACGTTGCCGAACATCTGGATGAAGCGGCGGTAGCTGTCGTAGGCGAACCGGCCGTTCTGCGTGCGGGCCTTCAGGCCCTCCACCGCGAGGTCGTTGAGGCCGAGGTTGAGGATGGTGTCCATCATGCCGGGCATCGAGAACTTGGCGCCCGAGCGCACCGACACCAGCAGCGGATTGGTCGTGCTGCCGAACTGCGACCCCGCCAGCTTCTCGAGCCGGCGGACGTGCGTCATCATCTCCTCTTCGATGGCCACCGGCAGCTTGCGCCCCTCCGTGTACCAGAGGTTGCACGCGGCCGTCGAAATCGTGAAGCCCGGCGGCACCGGCAGGCCGGCGTTCGTCATCTCGGCCAGGCCCGAGCCCTTGCCGCCCAGCACGTCCTTCATCGTCCGATCGCCTTCGGCCTTGCCGCCGCCGAAGAAATAGACGTACTTGTTCGCCGCGGCCTTGGCGGCCTTCCTGGCCGGGACCTTCTTCGCGGCCTTCTTCACCGCCGGCTTCGTCGCGGCCTTGGGCGCGGCCTTCGGGCTCTTCTTCGCTGCAGGTTTCTTCGCCATCGCTCTATGACTCCGTGTGTGGATTAATCTCCGAAATGTCGGCCAGTTCCAGAAGCAGTTCGTGGAGCCGTCGGAGAAGGGTGAGTCGCTGGGTCTTCAGGGCCTCGTCATCGACCATCACGAAGATGTCGGTGAAGAACCGGTCCACCGCCGGGCGCAGGCCCGACGCAGTCCGAAACGCCTGATCATACTGCCTCGCGGCCACGGCCGCACGCATCGCCGTGGCCCGGCTCTCGTATTCCGCCAGCAGGGCCCGCTCGGCCGGCTCGGTCAGCCGGTCGAACGACGTGGCCGGGGCCGTCTTGAGGTCCCGCGAGAGGTTCTTGACGCGCTTGAAGGCCACGGCCAGGGCCTCGAAGTCGGCCGATCCGCGCACCGCCCTCAGCGCCTCCAGCCGGCGCCGCACGTCCAGCGGATCGGGCACGGCCGTGAGCCCCGCCAAAACGGCGTTCAGCTCGTCGTACGCGAACCCCCGCTGCTCGAGCACGTAGCGCAGCCGGTCGATCAGGAACGTGGTGGCCGCCGCCCGCCAGGCCTCCGGCTCGGCCCCGCCGTTCTCGACCTCCCCGACCGCCGCCCGGGCCCGCTCCAGCATGGCGGCCAGGGGCACCGTCACCTCGAGTTCCGTCAACTCCGGCAGGTCGATGAGGGTCCGCATCAGCCCGTGGGCCTGGCGCCGCATGCCGTACGGATCGCGCGTCCCGGTCGGCCGCTCGCCCGCCGCGAACAGGCCCGCCAGCGTGTCGAGCTTGTCGGCCGCCGACACGGCCGCCCACGTCACCGCCGCCCCCTTGAGGTCGGCCTTCGACGGCGCGGCGTCGGCCTCCACGGTCACGGGCAGGTAGTGGTAGTAGATGGCGCGCCAGACGGGCTCGGGCATCCCGTCCTCGCGGGCGTAGATGCCGCCCATGGTGCCCTGCAGCTCGGTGAATTCGCGCACCAGGTCCGTCGCCAGGTCGGCCTTGGCCAGCCGCGCCGCCTGCTGCGCGTGTGCCACGGCGTCGGGCGCCCCGAACACCTCGCCGGCGATCCAGCCCGCCAGCGCCTCGATCCGCTGCGCCTTGGCCCGGTAGCTGCCCAGTCGCTTGTGGAACAGCACCGTATCCAGGCGGTCCATGCGCGCCTCGAGGCCCACGCGCCGGTCGGCATCCCAGAAGAACCGCGCGTCGCGCAGCCGCGCCACGAGCACGCGCTCGAGGTTGCGCGCGATGGTGCGGGCGTTGTCGGGCTGCATGTTGACGACGGCCAGAAACGCGGGCAGCAGCTTGCCGGCCTCGCTCACCACCGGGAAGAAGTGCTGGTGATGGATCATCGTCGTCGTCAGCACCTCGTCCGGGAGTTCCAGGAACTCGGGCGCGAAGGTGCCGGCCACGACCGACGGGTACTCCACCAGATCGGGCACTTCCTGCAGCAGGCCCGACTGCACGGCGGCGCTGCTGCCCACGCGGCCGCCGAGGCGCCGCGCGTGGGCGTCGAGTTCGCGGGCGATCTTGGCGTGACGCTCCTCGCGCTCCAGGATGACGAAGTTCTCGACCAGCTTCGCGCGGTACTCGTCGAACGACCGCACCTTGATGGCGCGGCCGGCGCGGCCGCTCGTGGCCAGGAACCGGTGGCCGTAGGTCATGGCGGCGGATCGGATGTCCTGCACCAGGCCGCTCTGCGCCGCCTCCATGCGGCCGATGACGAAGGGCACGACGCGGCCGCCGTAGAGGTAGAGAATCCAGCGGATGGGCCGGCCGAACAGCAGCTCGCCCCGCCCGTCGTCCAGCATGGCGTCCCAGTGCATCTGCTTCGGGAACGTCATGTCGCGCAGCAGGCCGCCCAGCACCTCGGGCAGCACATCGACGGCGGTCTTGCCGCGCACCTTCTTGCGGAAGGCCAGGTAGACGCCCTTCGGCGTCTCGACGCGTTCGAGGTCCGCCACCTCCACGCCGTTCTTGCGGGCAAAGCCCGCGGCGGCCGGCGTCGGCTCGCCGTCCTTGAAGGACGCGGACACGGGCGGGCCCATCAGCACCTCCTCGAGGTCCGTCTGGCGCTCGGCCAGGCGCGCCACGCGGGCCGTCAGGCGGCGTGGCGTGCTGTAGGTCTCGACGGGGGCCTCGGCCGGCATGCGCAACGCGGTGAGCCGCGCCGCCAGGTGGGTGCCCAGCTGCTCGGTGAGCGACGGCAGCCAGCTGGCCGGAATCTCCTCGCAGCCCAGTTCGATGAGCAGTTCGCGGTCCATCGCCTTACGCCTCCGCCGGGGTCTGGGCCGCGGCCGCCTTCATCTCGCCCTCGTAGTACGCCTTCGCGACGGCCACCGACAGCTGGCGGACGCGCAGGATGTACGCGGTCCGCTCGGTCACGCCGACGCCGCCGCAGGCATCGAGGATGTTGAACAGGTGCGAACACTTCAGCGCCTGCTCGTGCGCGGGCAGCACGAGGCCCGAGCGCAGCAGCACCTGCGACAGCCCGTAGTGCTTGTCGAACAGCTCGCGGTGCAGGGCGACGAACTCGTCGTGGGGCATGTCCACCTGCCCGAAGGCGTACTTCGACTGCTCGATCTCGTCGCGCAGCCGCGTCTCGCGGTACGTCACGCCCGGCGCCCACTGCAGGTCGTAGACGTTGTCCACCTTCTGCAGGAACATGGCGATGCGCTCGAGACCGTAGGTGATCTCCACCGACACGGGGCTGAGGTCGATGCCGCCCACCTGCTGGAAGTAGGTGAACTGGGTGATCTCGAGGCCGTCCAGCATCACCTGCCAGCCGATGCCCCAGGCGCCCAGGGTGGGCGATTCCCAGTTGTCCTCCTCGAACCGGATGTCGTGCTCCTTCGGGACGATGCCGCAGGCTTCGAGGCTCGAGAGGTAGATCTGCTGAATCTCGTCGGGCGCCGGCTTCATGATCACCTGGAACTGGTGGTGCTTGAAGAGCCGGTTCGGGTTCTCGCCGAACCGCCCGTCGTCCGGGCGGCGTGACGGCTGGACGTAGGCCACGTTCCAGTGCCGCGGGCCGAGGACCCGCAGGACGGTTTCGGGCGACGAGGTGCCGGCCCCGACCTCGAGGTCGAGCGGCTGGTGCACGAGGCAGCCCTGGGCGCCCCAGAACTGCGAGAGTTTGAAAATGAGGTCTTGGAGCGTCACAGTGGCTGCCGTCCCTGGTGTCAGGCGCGTCCGCGCATGTCGCGGAGCACGCGGGTGGACTTCAACTCCTTCTCGAGGTGCATCTCCATCAGGGCCCGGTGGGCCGCTTCCAGTTCACGCACCGCGCGCTCGCCGATGGGTGCGCGGTCCAGGCGCGAGGGCGCCAGGCCGCCCAGCGCGCGCAGGAACCGCAGCGCCTCCGGCGACAACGACAGGGCCCGCGATCCCGCCCGGGCGCAAGTGGCGCACCGGTAGTCCCCGTCGCCCGGCAGCAGCGTCGCCCCGGGCCGCGCCTCCGTCGTCAGGGCGCCGCCGCAACAGCCGCACGCGCTCAGCGACGGATACACGCCCTGCAGCCGCAGCAGCCAGTACTCGAAGTACCGCGCCAGCGGCTCGATCTCGGCCCCGGCCGCCAGGGCATCCACCACGGACGCGCCCAGGCGGAACAACGTCTCGCTCGGGTCGCTCTCCTGGGCCCACTCGTCCATCAACTCGGCGAAGTAGCCGGTGTGCCCGAGGGCGTCCGCGCGGCCGGCCCAGAGCGGCGAACTGATCGGCTCGGCGTAGTTGAGCGACACCAGCTCGCGCCCTTCCCGCTCGTAGTACGTCACGCCCACCCGCGTCAGGGGTTCCAGGGCCGCGCCGAAACTCGACCGCATGCGGCGTGCACCTTTCGCCACGCCGCGTTTCTTGCCGCGGTCACGGGTCAGGAAGACGACAATCCGGTCGGCCTCCCCGAGCTTGTAGGTGCGTAACACCAGCGCTTCGGTCGTAATGAGCGGCATGCTCTGGCGGGCCCGGCGTGCGGCGCCTCCCCATTCTATCCTGCTTCCCGCGTCAGTCGTCCTCCCGCACCCCCAGCTGGTCCAGGATCCGGGGATCCTCGCGCCACCCGGCCTTGAGCTTCACCCGGAGGTCGAGAAAGACCTTCGTCTCGAAGAAGCCCTCGAGTTCCTTCCGGGCCTCGGTGCCGATCTGCTTGATCATCGATCCGCCGCGGCCGATGACGATGGCCTTCTGCGAATCGCGCTCGACGAAAATCGTGCAGTACAGCCGCATGAGGCCGCGATCGTCGGGCTCCTCGAACTGGTCCACCGCCACCGCGGTCGAAAACGGCAGCTCGTCGCGCGTGTGGTGCAGCAGTTTCTCGCGCACCACCTCGGCCACGAACGCGCGCTCGGACTGGTCCGTGAGGTAGTCCTCCGGGTAGAGCGGCTCGCCCTCGGGCAGTCGGCTCCGCAGTTCGGCCTCGAGCTGGTCCACCCCGTCGCCCGTCAGGGCCGAGATCGGCACGATGGCCGCAAACGGCGCCAGGCGGCTCCACTGCTCGATGAGCGGCAGCAGCTTCGGCTTCTCGACCAGGTCGATCTTGTTCAGCGCCAGCACGACGGGCGCCTTCGCCCGGGTGAGCATCTTGCCGAGGTACGAATCGCCACGCCCCACGTCCTCGGTGGCGTCCGCCACCGCGCACACGACGTCCGACTGCGTCATGCTCTGCACCGCCACGTCCACCATGCGGACGTTCATGCGGTGCAGCGGGCGGTGCACGCCCGGCGTGTCCACGAAGATGACCTGGCCCTCGGCCGTCGTCTTCACGCCGACGATGCGGTTGCGCGTCGTCTGGGGCTTGTCGGACACGATCGCGACCTTCGAGCCGACCAGGCGGTTGATCAGGGTGGACTTGCCGGCATTGGGCCGGCCCACGAGCGCCACGAAGCCACAGGTCATCAGGCGCGATCCCCGGCGGCGTCGGCGTCGGCGCCGGTGGAGGCGGGCGCCAGCAGCCGCACGCGCAGGCGGTGCACGCGGCGCCGCTCGGCGTCCACCACCTCCACGCGCAGACCGTCCACGTCGAACTGCTCGCCCGTGGTCGGCACGCGGCCCACGCGGGCCAGGATGTAGCCGCCGAAGGTCTCGAACCCCTCCGGCTCGATCTCCAGGCCCAGGCGCTCGGCCACGGTGTGGACGTCCGCCTTGCCGGTGACGAGGAAGCTGCCGCCGGGCTCCTCGACGACGGGTTCCACCTCCACGTCGTACTCGTCCCGGATCTCCCCGACGATTTCCTCGAGGAGGTCCTCCAGCGTCACCAGGCCGGCGGTGCCGCCGTATTCGTCCACCACGATCGCGATCTGGTACTGCTGCCGCTGGAACTCGCGCAGGAGGTCCGACACCTTCTTCGTCTCCGGCACGACGTGGGCCGGGCGGATGAGCGGCGGGTGGACGTCCGCGATCGGCATCCCCGTCGGCGCGGCGGCCGGCAACCGCATCAGATCCTTGATGAAGACGAATCCCACCACGTTGTCCAGCGAATCGGTGTAGACCGGGATGCGGGAGTACTCCTGCTCCCGGAAGAACGCCCGGAGGTCGGCCAGCGTGGCCGTGGAGTTGATGGCCACGATGTCGGGCCGCGGCGTCATCACCTCGCGTACGAACGTGTCGCTGAACTCCACCACCGACTGCAGCAGGCGCCGCTCGTCGCCCTCGATCAGGCCCTCCTGCTGGCCCGCGTCCAGGTAGGCCGACGTGGCTTCCTGCTGTTCGGCCTCGGTGCTCTCGTCTTCCGGCGGCGACGGGCGCTCGGCGCGCCGGCCGAAGACCGCCTGCGCGGGCCAGGCGGCCGCCCGGACAACGAGGTCGAACGACGGCAGCAGCGCGTCGAGCACACGCTCGGGATCCGTCCGGACGAACAGCAGCGGGAGCAGGTGCTCGAACACGACCAGCACCCCGAGGTTCGCCACCACGATCATCGCCACGCCCTGCGCGGTGGCCACGCCGAACTCGGCCACCAGGCAGAGCGTCAGCAGGATGTGCACCAGGCCCAGGGCCCCGCGGATCGGCAGGAACAGCTGGACCGGGTCGTCCAGGTACACGCCCAGCCGCGCCGACCGGCCCGTCCGTTCGGCCACCAGGCGCAGCGAGAGCCGCATCAGGGACGCGAATGCCACGCCCAGCGTGCCGAGGTAGGTGGCCAGCACCACGAGCGCGACGAGGCACAGCGCGATCATCGTCCCGTCGTCCGCGCGCGGGCGATGAGCCCTTCGCGCAGGCCTCCCCTGCGGCGCAGCCGTGTTTCGAGGCGGGCCATCCGGCCCTTGTCCGTCTCGTGGTCGTATCCCATGAGGTGCAGCAGCCCGTGCAGAGCCAGGACGCGGGCCTCGGTGCCGAACGAGTGGCCCGCCGCCTTCGCCTGGCGTGCGGCCACGCCGACGGCGATGACGATGTCGCCCAGGGCGCCGAACAGGGGCCGGTGCGAAGGATGGGCCGGGAACGACAGGACGTCCGTGGCCGTGTCTTCACCCCGGTACGCGCGATTCAGCGTCCGGATGCGGGTGTCCGTCACGAAGACGACGCTGACCTCGCCGCGGGCGCGGGCCGGGGCCACGCGCAGCAGCCACGACGCCAGGCCGGGGGCGGCGATACGGCCCGCGGTGGTGTTCGTCACCGCGATCCGCAACGGGCAGGAACGACTGTGCGTCTCCATGGCTTACGTACTCCGGGGCCCGGCCGCGTCCGCCGCGGCGTTCCCGTTGCCGTAGGCCTCGTAGGCCTTGACGATGAGCTGGACGATCCGATGGCGCACCACGTCCCGATCGTCGAAGTAGATGAACGAGATCCCCTCCACCCGGCCCACCACCTTCGCCGCTTCGATGAGGCCCGAGCCCTTGCCCGACGGCAGGTCGATCTGCGTGATGTCGCCGGTGATCACGGCCTTGGAGCCGAAGCCCAGGCGCGTGAGGAACATCTTCATCTGCTCGCTGGTGGTGTTCTGCGCCTCGTCCAGGATGACGAAGGCGTCGTTCAGCGTGCGGCCGCGCATGAAGGCCAGCGGCGCGATCTCGATCGTGCCGCGTTCGATGAGTCGGGCGGCCCGCTCGCCGTCCATCATGTCGTAGAGCGCATCGTAGAGGGGCCGCAGGTAGGGATTCACCTTCTCCTGCAGGTCGCCGGGCAGGAATCCCAGGCGCTCGCCCGCCTCGACGGCCGGCCGCGCCAGGACGATGCGGTTCACCTTCTTGGCCAGCAGGTACGACACCGCCTGGGCCATGGCGAGGTAGGTCTTGCCCGTGCCCGCCGGGCCGATGCCGAACACGATGTCGTGGCGGTCGATGGCCTCGAGATACCGCCGCTGGTTCAGGCTCTTGGCCGCCACGTGGCGGCGCCCGGCCGAACGGACCGCCGGCTTGAGGAAGTAGTCGCGCAGGTCGGCCCCGGGGTCCTGCGTGAGCAGATCGGTGGCCGTCTTGACGTCGCCGTTGGCCAGGCGGTAGCCGTCCCGCTGCACCGCGATCAGGCGATCGACGATGCGCCCGACCCGGTCCACGGCGGACGCGGCGCCCTCCACCCGCAGTTCGTGCCCCTGCGTGGTGAGCCTGGCCCCGGTCTCGGCTTCGAGGTAGCGGAGGTTCTCGTCGAACGGCCCGAACAGCGCCTCGACGCCCTCGTCGGGGACCGCGATGGTGCGAGTGACCTGGGACGTAACAGCTATCTCCTTGCGTAGCAGCAACTTAACAGCCTGCAATCGTACTATTCCGGCCGCCGCTGGTCAACAGCGGAGCGTTGGCGGGGCTGAATCCCCGCCCTGCACGTCCTTCGTGGCGTCCGGCTTCAGCCGGACGCCCGGCAGGGCAGAAACCGTGCCCTACGAGTCGGCGCGGATCTTCAGCTCGCGCAACTGGCGCGGATCCACCGTCGAGGGCGCCTGCGACATCAGGTCCACGGCCTGCGCGGTCTTCGGGAACGCGATGACGTCGCGGATCGAGGGTTCGCCCGCCAGGATTGCGACGATGCGATCGAGCCCGAGGGCAATGCCGCCATGAGGCGGCGTGCCGTACTCGAGCGCCTCGAGGAAGAAGCCGAAGCGGGCCTTCGCCTCGTCGTCCGCGATGCCCAGGGCCCGGAACATCCGCTTCTGCAGGTCGTTGTCGTGGATCCGGATGCTGCCACCGCCGATTTCGCTGCCGTTGAGCACCAGGTCGTACGCCTGGGCACGGACCTCCCCGGGCGCCGTCTCCAGCCGATCCATGTCGGCCTCGATGGGCGAGGTGAACGGGTGGTGCATGGCCACGAACCGCTGCTCCTCGCTGTCCCAGTCGAGCAGCGGGAAGTCCACCACCCAGGTGAAGACGAACTCGTCGGGCTTGAGCCAGCCCTGGGCCTTCGCGATGTCGAGGCGCAGGTGCCCGAGCACCTTCGAGGTGGCGTCGGCCTTCCCCGCCGCCATCAGCAGCAGGTCCGCGGTCCCCGCGCCCGTCCGGTCGAGTGCCGCACGGATGGCGGGTTCGCCCGCGGCCTTGAGCGCCGAACTCTGGACGGCGTCGCCGCTGCGGCGGGCCCACACCACCCCGCCGGCCCCCTGGGCCCGCGCCTGCTCGTTCAGCTCGTCGAGCTGCTTGCGCGAGAACCCGGCCCCGCCGGGCACCACGAAGCCGCGCACCACGCCCCCCCCGGCCACGGCGTCGCGGAACACGCTGAACGTGGAGTCGCCGAAGAGCGCCGACAGGTCGCCGATGGCCATGCCGACCCGCAGATCCGGTTTGTCCGACCCGTACTTCGCCATCGCGTCGGCGTAGGTCATGCACGGGAACGGCAACGTCACCTCGCGGCCGATGACGCGGAAGATGTCGCGGATGAGGGGCTCGATCGTGGCGGCGACGAGCTCGCGCGTGGCGAACGACATCTCGACGTCGATCTGCGTGAACTCGGGCTGCCGGTCGGCCCGCAGATCTTCGTCGCGGAAGCACCTGACGATCTGAAAGTAGCGGTCGAGGCCCGAGATCATGAGGATCTGCTTGAAGATCTGGGGCGACTGCGGCAGGGCGTAGAACTCGCCCGGATGCACGCGGCTCGGCACCAGGTAGTCGCGGGCGCCTTCGGGCGTCGACCGCGTGAGCATCGGCGTCTCGATCTCGAAGAACCGCTGGCTGTCGAAGTACTTCCGGACGGCCATCGTCACCTGGTGGCGCAGCTCGATGTTTCTCTGGAGCGCCGGGCGCCGCAGGTCGAGGTAGCGGTACTTGAGCCGCAGGTCTTCGTTGGCGTTCACGTCGTCGGTGACCACGAACGGCGGCACGCGCGCTTCGCTCAGGACCTTGAGCGTGGCGCAGTGGACCTCGATCTCGCCCGTGGGCATCTTCGGGTTCAGGGCCTCGGGCGCACGGGGCCGGACGCGGCCCTTCACGCCGATGACGAACTCGGCGCGCAGGTGTTTCGCCCGCTCGCGCAGCCCGTCGTCATCGACGACGATCTGCGTGAGCCCGTAGCGGTCGCGCAGGTCGATGAAGACGAGGGCGCCGAGGTCGCGGACCCGGTGCACCCAGCCCAGCAACAGCACGTCCGCGCCGGCGTCGGCCGCCCGCAGTTCGCCGCACGTGTGCGTGCGCGCCCAGTCGCCGAGTTTGTCCACCATGAGCCTCACTCCTGCCGGCATCCCGGCCAACGTCCTGCCACGGGGCCGGCCGCCAGGGCCGGCGCCCGACCGTCATGCGGGGAGCGCCGTCCGCACGTGTCCGACGATGCCGTTGCGCGCGACGCGCGTCTGCTCGCCGGTCCGCATGTCCTTCACCGCCACCTGGCCCGCGGCCAGCTCGTCGTCGCCCAGGATGAGCGCCAGGGCGGCCTCGAGGCGGTCGGCCCGCTTCATCTGCGACTTGATGCTGCGGCCCTCGTATTCCATGTGCGCCTCGAAGCCCGCCTGACGGAGTTCGCGCAGCAGGGCCAGCGCCGGCAGGCGCGCGGCGTCGCCGAGGGCCGCCACGAACACCGGCGCGCGCCGCGCCACGCCAGCGTCGGGCGGCATGGCGAGCACGAGGCGTTCCACGCCGGCGGCAAACCCGATGCCCACGCGGTCGGGGCCGCCAAGCTGTTTCACCAGGCCGTCGTACCGGCCGCCGCCCAGGATCGCGCTCTGGGCGCCGATGTTGCCGGCCAGGATCTCGAACGTGGTCCGTGTGTAGTAGTCGAGGCCGCGCACGAGCCGGTGCGAGACCCGGTACGGGATGCCGTACAGCGCCAGGTACGACTCCACTGCGGCGAAGTGCGTGCGGCAGCCCTCGCACAGGTAGTCCACCGAGTGCGGCAACTGATCGATCACCGCCTGATCCGCCGGCACCTTGCAGTCGAAGATGCGCAGCGGGTTGGTCCCGGCCCGGCGCTGGCAGTCCTGGCAGAGCCGGGTCACGTCCTGGCCGAGGGCCGCGACGAGCGCCTCGCTGAACGCCGGCCGGCACACCGGGCAGCCCACCGAGTTGATGACGAGTTCGACGTCGCGGATGCCGAGTTCGGAGATGAGCGTCCACGCCAGATCGATCACCTCGGCGTCCACCGCGGGGTCCGCCACGCCGAACACCTCGACGTCGAGCTGGTGGAACTGGCGGTACCGGCCCTTCTGGGGCCGCTCGTACCGGAACATAGGGCCCAGCAGGTACAGCTTGGGCACGGCCATGTGCTGCTCCAGGCTGTGCTCGACGTACGCCCGCACCAGGCTCGGCGTGGCCTCGGGCCGCAGCGTGATGCGCTCGCCGCCCTTGTCGGTGAACGCGTACATCTCCTTCTGGACGATGTCGGTGGTCTCGCCGGTGCCCTTGGCGAAGAGTTCCTCGCGCTCGATGACGGGCGTGCGGACCTCGGCGTAGCCGTACCGCTCGAAGATGCCGCGGGCGGCGGCTTCGACGCGCTGCCAGCGCTCGACCTCGCCGGGCAGGATGTCGTGCGTGCCTCGGATGGCTGGAATCATGCCATGTAGTCCTTGCGGTAGTTCACGTACCGGCGCGCGTACCCGGCGATGGTCTCGACCTCCGCGTCGGTCAACGCGCGCTTCACCCGGGCCGGCCGGCCGAACACGAGCGATCGCGGCGGCACGACGGTGCCCTCGGTCACGAGCGATCCAGCGCCGACGATGCTGTCGCGGCCGATGGTCGCGCCGTTGAGCAGCTGCGCGCCCATGCCGATCAGGCAGTTGTCGCCGACCGTGCACCCGTGCAGGATCGCGCTGTGCCCCACCGTCACGTCGTCGCCCACGATCGTCGGGTGCGTCTGGAACATCACGTGGACCATGGTGAGGTCCTGGATGTTGGTGCGGCTCCCGATCCGGATGGCGTTCACGTCGCCGCGGATCACGACGTTCATCCAGATGCCGCATTCCTCCCCGATCTCGACGTCACCGATGACCTGCGCGCTCTGGTCGACGAAGACGCTGGGATGGACGCGGGGCAGCACGCCGCGGAAGGGGCGGATCATGACCGCTCGCCGTCGATGCGCGGCAGCGTCACGTCGCGCTGCGCCTGGTACTTGCCCTTCTTGTCGCCGTAGGACGTGGCGCAGGGCTCGTCGCTCTCGAAGAACAGCACTTGCGCGATGCCCTCGTTGGCGTAGATCTTCGCCGGCAGGGGCGTCGTGTTCGAGATCTCCAGGGTGGCCGTCCCCTCCCACTCGGGCTCGAAGGGCGTGACGTTGACGATGATGCCGCAGCGCGCGTAGGTGGACTTGCCCACGCAGACCGTCAGGACGTTGCGCGGGATGCGGAAATACTCCACCGTCCGCGCCAGGGCGAAGGAGTTGGGCGGCACGATGCACACGTCCGCCGTGATGTCGACGAACGAGCGCGGGTCGAAGGCCTTGGGATCGATGACCGTCGAGTTGATGTTGGTGAACACCTTGAACTCGTCCGCCACGCGGATGTCGTAGCCGTACGACGACACCCCGAACGAGATGACGCCCTCGCGAACCTGGCCCTCGACGAACGGCTCGATCATGCCGTGCTCCCGGGCCATCCGCGCGATCCAGCGGTCCGACTTGATGCTCATATCGTTCTTCGTGGCGTCCGGGCAGGGCTGAAGCCCTGCACCACACCGTCCGTCCGTTCGTCGTCCTTCGTGGCGTCCGGCTTCAGCCGGACGTCTCCTCACTTCTTGAGCAGCGCGATCACGATCGTCAGCACGACGCTGAGGATGATCGACGTCGTGATCGGCGCCAGGAACGTGAACGACCCGCGCCGCACCACGATGTCGCCCGGCAGGCGCCCGATGGGGACCCCCAGCCACAGCAGCGCACCCGCGGCCGCGACGAGCACCCCGATGACGACCAGCACCTTGCCGAGCGCCATGGTGGCCTCCCGCCGGCTAGATCAGCTCCATCCCGCGGAAGAAATACCCCAGTTCGAACGCCGCCGTCTCGGGCGCGTCCGACCCGTGCGTGGCATTCTCGCCGATGCTGCTGCCGAACTCGGCCCGCAGAGTGCCCGGAGCGGCCTTGGCCGGGTCGGTGGCGCCCATGAGGTCACGCCACTTCCTGATGGCGCCGTCGGCCTCGAGGGCCATCAGGACCACCGGCCCCGACGACATGAAGTCGGTCAGGCTCGGGAAGAACGGCCGCTCGCGGTGGACGGCATAGAAGCCCTCCGCTTCCGCCTTGGTCAGGCGCGTCTTCCGCATGGCCCGGATCGTGAAGCCGGCTTCTTCAATCCGCTTGATGATGGCGCCCGTGTGCCTCGCCGCGACGGCGTCCGGCTTGATGATGGCAAATGTCAGTTCCATATCTCCCGATTATAACGTGCGGCGCCCGGATTCCGGGATTTCCGTGTAGGCTGAAGCCGTCATGCGCCACTCGTCACGCCGTCTCCGACGCCCCCTGCTGCCCCTCTGCCTCGCCGCCCTGATCGGGGGACTGGCGGTTCCTCCGGCAGCCGGCCAGCCCGCGCCCGCGACCCTGTCCTTCGCCGAGCGCGACGCGCTGCAGACCCGCTGGCTGAAGGAGCGGTTCGCCACGATCCTCCCCGACCTGATGCGCAGGGAGCAGATCGACATGTGGATCGTCATCTGCCGCGAGCACAACGAAGATCCGGTGTACCGCACGCTGGTGCCGCAGCCGTCCATGTTCGCGTGGCGCCTCACGATGTTCGTCTACACGCACCGCGGCGCCGAAGTGGAGAAGCTGACGGTGAACCGCTACGGCGGCGGCGACCTGCACAAGGATTTCCCCTTGTTCTACCGCGCCGCCTGGGAGCCGGAGGCGCTCGACCCGTGGGAACGACTGGCGCGCCTCGTACGCGAGCGCAACCCGCGGCGGATCGGCATCAACGAGTCGTCGGTGCTCGCGTTTGCCGACGGCCTGACAGCCACGTTGAGGGCCCGGCTGGTGCAGGCGCTCGGGCCCGACCTGGCCGCCCGGCTCGTCCCGGCCGAGCGGCTCGTCGTCGGCTGGCTGGAGCGGCGGTCCCAGGGGGAACTCGAGTTCTACCCGCGCATCGTGGCCCTGACGCACGCGATCGCCGCCGAAGCACTCTCGTCGAGACGTATCACGCCCGGCGTGACGACCATCGACGACCTCGAGAACTGGACGCGGGAACGGTACGCCGACCTGCGGGTCGACACCTGGTTCCCGCCGATGTACTACATCTCCCGGCCGGCCTCCGCCGGCCCGCCCACACGCGTGATCCAGAAGGGCGACGTCGTCCGGTGCGATATCGGCGTGACCTACGCCGGGCTGACGTCCGACGTGCAGCAGCTGGCCTACGTCCTGAAGGATGGCGAGACCGACGCCCCGGCCGGGTTGAGGGCGGCCCTGGCCCAGGGCAACCGGCTCCAGGAGATCTTCATGGAGCATTTCCGCGCCGGCCGGACCGGGAACGACGTGCTGAAGGCCGTGCTGGCGCAGGCACGCTTCGAGGGCCTGACGCCGAAAGTGTATTCCCACCCGCTGGGGTTCCACGGCCACGCCGCAGGGTCGCGCATCGGCCTGCCGGACATGCAGGATGGCGTGCCGGGCATGGGCGACCTGCCCCTCATCGACGACACGGTGTGGGCCGTCGAACTGGGCGTGTCGGTGACGATTCCCGAATGGGGCGGCGAGACGCTGCAGGTGGCGCTGGAGGAAGACGCTCAGTTCACGCGGGCCGGCGGACGTTTCCTCGACGGCCGCCAGACCCGCTTCCACCTCGTCGGCCCGTTTTAGGTCGAATGCAAAAGGGGCCTGGCCCCTTTTTCTGTGGCAGAATGGGCGTGCCCCCCACGGACCGGGCGTGCCCGGGCCGCACAGGATTGTCATCATCAGGCGCGTCAGCGCCAGGGGGAGCCCGCCATGATCGTCGCACCCACGATGCACCCGCCCGCCCATCGCGATCAGTTCGCCACGAAAGGCACCCTGGAGGGGGATCACCCCACCGACGTCCAGCAGTGCAACTGCCACGGCGCCGCGCTCGACGGCAACGGCCTGCCGTGTGACGAGGTCGCCATCGCCGAGGATGTCATGGGCGCCGAAGCGGACGAGACGCAGGGGTAGGAACTGACGCTGAGAGAAGCAAGAAGCAAGAAGCAAGAAGAAGAGACGAAGAGACGAAGAGACGAAGAGACGAAGCGGCCGCACGGAGAACGACGATACCTCATGCAGCACGGGCCCGGCCGGTGCGAAACCGGCCGGGCCCGTCGTGTCTCTGCGGCCAGCGGAGTGAGTTGCGTCCCTGCTCCCCGCGTGCCGCGCTCCAGGCGCCTCCCATGTCCCGTAGTGCAGGGCTTCAGCCCTGCCGGGCCCCGTGCCTATCGCAACCGATCCATGATCTCCTGCAGCGCCTCACGCGAGGGCCGGGTCTTGTCCTCGCCGAGCATCGACAGGGGCGTGTCCACGGTGTTCAGCAGGTCCGTGAACGTCTCGCGGTCGGGCTCGATGTAGATCAGGCCCGTGGCGAACTCGCCCTTCATGTTGCTCTCGTGCAGCAGCGTGAGGGCCGCCACCTTGTTGTGCGGGTCGTAGCCCTCGTCCAGCTTCTTCAGGAACACCTTCGACCCGTCGGGCATCGTCACGGTGTGCGCCGTGCCGGGCTCGTAGTCCACCGAGATGTCCTCGAAGAACGGCACGAAACTGATCTCGGCCACCGGGTCGTCGTGGTCCTTGACGTAGGCGTAGCTCTTGGTCGACCCCTCGTGATCGTTGAACGTCACGCAGGGCGAAATGACATCGAGCAGCGCCGTGCCGCGGTGCGCGATCGCGGCCTTGAGGATGGCCGAGAGCTGCTTCTTGTCGCCGGAGAACGACCGGGCCACGAACGTGGCGCCGAGCTGGACGGCCAGCGCGCACAGGTCCATGGGCGGCAGGTCGTTCACCACGCCGTTCTTCAGCTTCGATCCGAGGTCGGCGGTCGGTGAGAGCTGGCCCTTGGTGAGCCCGTAACAGCCGTTGTTCTCGACGATGTAGATGATCGGGATGTTGCGGCGCATCAGGTGCATGAACTGCCCCGCGCCGATGGCTCCCGTGTCGCCGTCGCCGCTGACGCCGATGGGCATCAGGTGCTTGTTGGCCAGCACGGCGCCGGTGGCGACGGCGGGCATGCGGCCGTGCACGGCGTTGAAGCCGTGCGAGGTGCCCAGGAAGTACGCCGGGCTCTTACTCGAGCAGCCGATGCCCGACAGCTTGATGACGCGGGCCGGGTCGACGCCCATCTCGAAGTAGGCTTCGACGATGCGCTCGGAGATGGCGTTGTGGCCGCAGCCGGCGCAGAGGGTGGTCTTGCCGCCGCGGTACGTGGCCAGTTCGAGGTGGATGCGGTTGATCTTCTTGCCGGGTGCCGGCGAGGCTGTCGTCGACATGCGTTACCTCTTCACCGTTTCGGATTCCTGCGCCAGCACTTCGTCGCTGATCGACCGCGCGTCAATCGGCAGCCCCGTGTAGTAGAGCACGCTGCGGAGCTTGCCGATCTGCCCGGGCGTCAGGTCCAGCTTCAGGAGCGACAGCATCTGCGCGTCGCGGTTCTGTTCGATGACGTAGACCCGCGCATGGCGATCGATGAAGGCCTCGACCGCCTGCGTGAACGGGTACGCCTTCAGGCGCATGTAGGACGTGCGCACGCCGGCCTCGCGCAGCTGGTCGCGGGCCTCTTCCACGGACCCGTGGCTGCTGCCGTAGGCGACCAGGGCGATGTCGGCCTGCGGGTCGAAATCGACGTCCTCGGCCGGTACCCACGACCGGGCGGTTTCGAACTTCTTCGCCAGGCGGTCCACGTTCGCCACGTAGTCGTCGGCGCGCTCGCTGTACTGGCCGCGGGCGTTATGGCCGGACCCGCGGTTGAAGTAGGCGGGCATGCCGTCACCCGGCACGCTGCGCCACGGGATCCCGTCGCCATCGACATCCAGGTAGCGGCCCCAGTCGCCGAGGCGCTTCAGGGTCTCGGCGTCGAGGCGCTTGCCGCGGTCGAGGGGCTTCTCGGGATACGGGAACTGATCCGACATCCAGGTGTTCATGCCCAGGTCGAGGTCGGTCATCACGAAGACGGGCGTCTGGAACCGCTCGGCCAGGTCGAAGGCCTGGATCGTGAACGCATAACACTCCTCCGCCGAGGAGGGCATCAGCATGAGGTGCTTCGTGTCGCCATGGGACAGGACGGCCGTGGTCAGCATGTCGCCCTGGGCCGTGCGCGTCGGCAGGCCCGTGGACGGCCCCGTGCGCTGCACGTCGATGATCACCGCGGGCACCTCGGTGTAGTAGCCCAGGCCCACGAACTCGCTCATCAGGGAAATGCCGGGGCCCGAGGTGGAGGTCATGGACCGGGCGCCGGCCCAGCCGGCGCCAAGCGCCATACCGATGGACGCCAGCTCGTCCTCGGCCTGGACGACGGCAAAGGTGGCCTTGCCGGTGTCGGGGTCCATCCGGTACTTCTTCAGGTAGTCGATGAGCGTCTCGACGACGGTGGTCGAGGGGGTGATCGGGTACCACGTCACCACGGTGACGCCCGCCATCATGGCGCCGACGGCAATGGCGGCGTTGGCCTCGATGAGGATCTTGCCGCCCGTCTTGTCCATGCGCTCGACCCGGAAGGGATCGCGCTTGGGCAGGTGCTGTGCGGCGTAGTCGTAGCCGGCCTTCAGCGCCGCCTGGTTGAGGGTGACGGCCTTGGCCTTCTTCCCGAGCTGCTTGTTGAGGGCGATTTCCATCTCGCCCGTCTCGATGCCCAGGAGCTTCGACAGGACGCCATCGTAGATCATGTTGCGGACGAGGCGGCGCAGCTTGGCGTCGGGGCAGATCGGCTTGACCAGCTCGTCGAACGGCACCGGATAGAACACCAGGTCGCTGCGCAGCGCGTCGAGTTTCAGGGGCGCGTCGTAGAGCACGGCGGCGCCCGGGTCGAGGGCCTTCACGTCCTCCTCGGCGGTCTCGGGGTTCATCGCCACGAGGAAGTCGATTTCCTTCTTGCGGCCGATGTACCCGTGCTTGCTCGCGCGGATGGTGTACCAGGTGGGCAACCCGGCGATGTTGGACGGAAAGAGGTTCTTGCCCGAGACCGGGATGCCCATCTGGAACAGCGACCGGATGAGCACGAGGTTGGCGGTCTGGCTACCGGACCCGTTGACCGTGGCGACCTGGATGCTGAAATCGTTGACCACTTCAGCGCCCGCCGCGCCGGCCGTCCGGTCCTGGACGGCGACTTCAGAAGACATCGAACAGTCCCTGCGTGGAGACGCGCAGGCGCCGGCAGGCGGCCCGTCCGCCCGGCGTGACGCAAGCGCAGATGAAAACTCACTCCGTGAACATGCAACTATAGCACGCAGGGGCATGGGGCGTGGGGCATGGGACGTGGCGACGACGCAACGCGTCGTGCGGGGCTCGAGCCCTGCCTGACCACGGCGGGGCTGGCCACGGCGGGGCTGAAGCCCCGCACGACACCCCGCACGACCGGTCGGCACAACCGGGGGCTCGAGGCTCGGGACAAGCCGTACAGACGACGGGCGCGCGGTGACGGTCACTCCGCGCGCCCGGCCCAATCTCCAGCCCCTGGCCGCTAGCCCCTGATGAGCTCCACCATCGCCCGACCCATGTCGGCCGGGCTCTTCACGACGCGGACGCCCGCCGCCGTGAGGGCCGCCATCTTCTCGGCCGCAGTCCCCTTGCCGCCGGCGATGATCGCGCCGGCGTGGCCCATCCGGCGCCCCGGCGGCGCGGTCTGGCCGCAGATGAAGCTGACCACCGGCTTGGTGACGTGCTGCGTGATGAAGGCCGCCGCTTCCTCCTCGGCCGTGCCGCCGATCTCGCCGATCATCACGATCGCCTCGGTGTCGGGATCGGCCTGGAAGAGCGTCAGCGCGTCGATGAAGTTCGTGCCGTTGATCGGATCGCCGCCGATGCCGATGCACGTCGACTGGCCGTAGCCCAGCATGGTGAGCTGGTGAATCGCCTCGTAGGTGAGCGTGCCGCTGCGCGACACGATGCCGATCGACCCTTCCCGGCAGATGTGGCCCGGGATGATGCCGGCCTTGGCCTTGCCCGGCGAAATCAGGCCCGGGCAGTTCGGCCCGACCAGGCGCGTCGGCTTGTCCTTGAGGACCGACGCCACCTTCATCATGTCCAGCGTCGGGATGCCTTCGGTGATGCACACCGCCAGGGCGAGGCCGGCGTCGGCCGCCTCGAGGATGGCGTCGGCCGAGAAGGCCGGCGGCACGAAGATGACGGTGGCGTTGGCGCCCGTCGTCTCGACGGCCTCGGCCACGGTGTTGAAGATCGGCCAGCCCTCGTGGGTCGTGCCGCCCTTGCCCGGCGAGACGCCACCCACGACGGTGGTGCCGTACGCGGCGGCCTGCTTCGCGTGGAACGTGCCTTCGCGCCCGGTGAGGCCCTGCACCAGCAGGCGTGTCGACTTGTCAATCAGGACTGCCATGATGCCCCCCTCACCCGCGCGACAGCGCCACGACCCGCTCGGCGCCTTCCGCCATCGTGTCGGCGGTCGTGAAATTGAGTCCGCTGTCCTTCAGCATCTGCTTGCCCCGCTCGACGTTGGTGCCCTCCATGCGGATGACGATGGGCGCCTTCACCGAGAGTTCCGTGACGGCGGCAATCACGCCCTCCGACAGGATGTCGCACCGCAGGATGCCACCGAAGATGTTGATGAACACGGCCTTCACGTTGCCGTCGGACATCAGGATCTTGAAGGCGTTGCGGATCTGCTCGGCGTTGGCGCCGCCGCCCACGTCGAGGAAGTTCGCCGGTTCCCCGCCCGCCAGCTTGATGATGTCCATCGTGGCCATCGCCAGGCCGGCGCCGTTCACCATGCAGCCGATCGTGCCGTCGAGGCGGATGTAGTTCAGCGAGAACTTCGACGCCTCGACCTCGAGGGGATCCTCCTCGCTGAGATCGCGCAGGTCCCGCAGTTCCGGGTGCCGGTAGAGCGCGTTGTCGTCGAAGTTCATCTTCGCGTCGAGGGCCAGCAGGTTGCCCTCGCCCGTGACGATGAGCGGGTTGATCTCCACGAGCGACGCGTCGGTGGCCAGGAAGGCGGCGTAAATCGCGGACATCATCTTGACGGCCTGGCTCACCGCCGGGCCCTGCAGACCCAGCTTGAACGCCAGCTTCTTCGCCTGGTACGGCTCGAAGCCCGCCGTCGGGTGGATGTACTCCTTGAAGATGAGCTCGGGCGTCTCTTCGGCGACCTTCTCGATCTCCATGCCGCCGGCCGGGCTGGCCATCATCACGGGGCGCTGCGCGGCCCGATCGATGACGAGGCCCAGATACAGCTCCCGGGCAATCGTCAGCCCCTGCTCCACGAGCACGCGCTGGACGACCTTGCCCTCGGGGCCGGTCTGGTGGGTGACGAGGTTCATGCCGATGATGGACGACGCGAGGCGTTCGACGTCCTCCATGGTCTTCGCGACCTTGACGCCCCCGCCCTTGCCGCGGCCACCGGCGTGAATCTGCGCCTTGACGACGACCGGCAGGCCGAGCTGCTGCGCCACCTTCACCGCCTCGTCGGCGTTGAAGGCGACATCACCGCGCGGCACCGGCACGCCAAACCTGGCGAGGACGGCCTTCCCCTGGTATTCGTGGATTTTCACGGGTAGTCGGTGTGGGGGGCCCTCGTGTGAGGAACGCCGCGGTGCGGAGGGGCCCGCCGTTGCACCCCGCCCCGGCGCTTGGGGACCAAGCAACGTTGGCATGCTATCGGCCGCCGCCCGGCCCGTCAAGCGATCCCGCCACGCCGGGCTTCGCCGGGCGTCGCGGGTCGCGCCGGGCTGGGGTAAAGTGGAGGGGATCGACCGAGCCATGTTCCGACCGACCGACGACCTCCGCATCCGAGACGTGCGGCCCCTGATGCCGCCCGCCATCCTGATCGACGAACTGCCGATCACCGAGCGCGCCTCGAACACCGTGGCCGATGCCCGCGCCACCCTCACGGCCGTCGTCCACGGCCGCGACAGCCGCCTGGCCGTCGTCGTCGGCCCCTGCTCGATCCACGATCCGGCAGCGGCCCTGGCCTACGCCGACCGGCTCGCGCCCCTGGCCCGCCGCTACGCCGACGACCTGCTGCTGCTGATGCGGTGCTACTTCGAGAAGCCGCGGACCGTGGCGGGCTGGAAGGGGCTGATCAACGACCCGGACCTCGACGAGAGCTACCAGATCAACAAGGGCCTGCGCCTGGCGCGCCGGCTCCTGCTGGACATCAACGAACGGGGCCTGCCGACGGCGTGCGAGTTTCTCGATACGCAGATCCCGCAGCACATCGCCGACCTGACCTCGGCCGGCGCCATCGGCGCCCGGACCACCGAGAGCCAGGTGCACCGCGAACTGGCGTCGGGCCTCTCGATGCCGGTCGGGTTCAAGAACGGCACCACGGGCAACGTGCAGATCGCCGTCGACGCCGTGCTGACGGCCCGGCGCCCCCACTGGTTCGCTGGCGTGACGAAGCAGGGCGTCGCGGCCATCCTGCAGACGACGGGCAACGACGCGTGTTACGTGATCCTGCGGGGCGGCAGCCGATCGGGCCCGAACTACCAGGCGGCAGACGTCATCGACGTCTGCGCGCGGCTGGCCAACGCCGGGTTGCCGGAGCGCGTGATGATCGACTGCTCGCACGGCAACAGCGGCAAGGATCCCCGCCGCCAGGCGGAGGTGGCCGCGGACGTCGCCGCCCAGGTGGCCGACGGGTCGTACCACATCCTCGGCGTGATGATCGAAAGTCACCTCGTGGAAGGGCGCCAGGACCTGAAGCCGGGCCAGCCCCTGGTCTACGGCCAGAGCATCACGGACGCGTGCCTGTCGTTCGACCGCACGGCGCCGCTCATCGACGCGCTCGCGCGGGCGGTCGCGCGCCGCCGGCGGTGCATCCGCACGGCCTGATCACCGGTGACGCCCGCACGGCACGCACATCACGGGTTGCGTCACACCGGCGCCGCACATACAATCCCTGCAGGACTTCCCCTGCCACTCGCGCAGCAGTCCCCCCTTTCCACGCACCGGGCGCCCGCGGTCCGGGTTGGAGAATGACATGGCACCGCGCAGGTTGACGCTGTTCTCGACCGTTGCCACGAAGTTCCTCATCGCGTTGACCGGGCTGAGTCTCGTCGGGTTCCTCTGTGTGCACCTCCTCGGGAACCTGATGCTCTACGTCGGCCCGGAGACCTTCAACGCCTACTCCCACGCCCTCATCTCGAATCCCCTGGTCATCCCCGCCGAGATCGGCCTCGTGGCCCTGTTCCTGATCCACATCTTCGAGGCCGTGACGATGTGGTTCGGCAACCGGACCGCGCGCCCGGTGGCGTACGAGCACAAGCGGGGGGCCGGGGGCACCAGCCGCAAGTCGGTGGCCTCGAGCACCATGATCTGGACCGGCTCGATCACCGCCGTCTTCCTGGTCGTCCACGTGGCGACGATGAAGTACGGCGCGTGGTACACCGTCCCGGACAGCGAAGTCCGGGACCTGTACCGGCTGGTCGTCGAGACCTTCCAGAGCCCGCTGTGGACCGCGTTCTACGCGTTCTGCATGATGGTGGTGGGCTTCCACCTGTGGCATGGCTTCGCGAGCGCGTTCGAGTCGCTGGGCCTGAATCATCCGAACCTGACGCCGAAGGTGCTGCGGGCGGGCAAGGTGCTCGCCACGGTTCTCGGCATCGGGTTCCTGTCCATTCCACTCTGGCTGTTCTTCCTCGGGGGCCGATCATGAGCGGCGCACCACACCTCGCCCCGGCCGGCACACGCCAGCTCGACGCGAAGATCCCGTCGGGCCCCATGCCGGACAAATGGGACCGGTACCGCTTCGACGCGAAGCTCGTGAACCCGGCCAACCGCCGGAAGTTCACGGTGATCGTCGTGGGCACGGGCCTGGCCGGCGGCGCCGCCGCCGCCACGCTCGGCGAGGCGGGCTACCAGGTCCTGAACTTCTGCATCCAGGACAGCCCGCGCCGCGCCCACAGCATTGCGGCCCAGGGCGGCATCAACGCCGCCAAGAACTACCGGAACGACGGCGACAGCGTCACGCGCCTGTTCTACGACACGGTGAAGGGCGGCGACTACCGGGCCCGCGAGGCGAACGTGCACCGCCTGGCCGAGGTGAGCGTCAGCATCATCGACCAGTGCGTGGCCCAGGGCGTGCCCTTCGCGCGCGAGTACGGCGGGATGCTGGACAATCGCTCCTTCGGTGGCGCCCAGGTGTCGCGCACGTTCTACGCGCGCGGCCAGACGGGCCAGCAACTCCTGCTCGGCGCGTACCAGGCCCTGATGCGGCAGGTGGAAGCCGGCACGGTGAAGCTGCTGCCCCGCTACGAGATGCTCGACCTCGTGGTGGTGGACGGCCGGGCGCGGGGCATCATCGCGCGCAACCTCATCACGGGCGCCATCGAGCGGTTCGCGGCCCACGCGGTCCTGCTGGCCACGGGCGGGTACGGCAACGCGTACTTCCTCTCCACGAACGCCGTGAACTCCAACGCCACGGCCATCTGGCGCGCCTACAAGCGCGGGGCCCTGTTCGCGAACCCGTGCTTCACCCAGATCCACCCGACCTGCATTCCCGTGTCGGGCGACCACCAGTCGAAGCTCACGTTGATGAGCGAGAGCCTGCGCAACGACGGCCGCGTCTGGGTGCCGAAGGCCGCCGGCGACCGCCGGCCGGCGTCGCAGATCCCCGAGGCCGAGCGCGACTACTACCTCGAGCGCCGCTACCCGTCGTTCGGCAACCTGGTGCCGCGCGACGTGGCGTCGCGGGCGGCCAAGGCCGTCTGCGACGAGGGCCGCGGCGTCGGCGAGACGGGCCTGGCCGTCTACCTCGACTTCGGCGATGCCATCCGCCGCCTGGGCGAGCAGACGATCCGCGAGCGGTACGGCAATCTCTTCCAGATGTACGGGAAGATCACGGACGAGAACCCGTACCAGACGCCGATGCGCATCTACCCGGCCATCCACTACACGATGGGCGGGCTCTGGGTGGACTACAACCTGATGTCCACCA
>CAYNDV010000007.1:0-64706 GCA_964396055.1 uncultured Vicinamibacterales bacterium
CGTTGGCCAGTCCCTGCATGTAGAAGCCGGCCACGAAGCCGGACCCGAGCATGGCAATGCGGATCTCATCCATCGGTGACTCCAGGGTCTTCGACTGTGCGCATCGTACTCGTTTCGGAAACCGGTGACGCGATCCAAGTTCCCGGTCGTTACCGAAATGTTCCCGGTTCCCGTCGCGTCCGGACCGGATTCGTTTCCCGGCCCCGACCTTCCGGCCGGGTTACGACCCGACTACGCAGGGGGCCCGCGGGCAAGACCGCACGGGGCAGATGCCCGACAGCGCGTGGCCGCCAGCCCTCCGAAGGAAAGTCGAGAGCAGCCGTCCGACGGATCGGATGGCGATCCATTCACCTGAACGTCCACGCCGACCCTGAGCGCGCCGAACCACCATCCGCGTTCGTGAACCTTCGTTCCCCCTGCCCGTCGCCATCGGGCCGGATACGGGCGGGCTTCGAACCATCAATCCAGCGCCGGCCGCAGGGCGGCACGGATGTCGCCTCTCCCGATGGTGATCCCCGGGGTACGCCCCAGGGGAGAGGAGGCTCAAGATGTCATCGCGCAGTTATCGTCGAGTCGCGGGCGCCGTGCTGGCACTGGCGCTCGCGGCGTGGCTGGCCGGTCCGTCCGCGGCAGCCGCGCAAACCGAAACCGGTCGCGTGGCCGGCATCGTCACCGACCAGAGCGGAGGCGTCATTCCCGGCGCCTCGATCACCCTGACGGCGGTCGCCACCCAGGCGGCGCGCACCGCCGTCAGCGACGAGCACGGCCGGTATACCTTCGTGGCGGTGCTCCCGGGCGAGTACGAGCTGCTGGTGGAACTCCAGGGCTTCGCGCCGCGGCGGTCACGGGTCCAGCTCGCCGTGGGGGGCTCGGTCGAACTCACGGCCCGGCTGGAGGTGGCCACCCAGGCCGAAACCGTGAACGTGATCGCGGAGACGCCCGTCATCAACACCGTCAACTCGGAGGTGTCGACGGTGGTCTCGCAGGCGCAGGTGCGGGAGCTGCCCAGCATCACGCGCAACATCTACGATTTCGTCGGTGTGGCGGGGAACGTGTCGGCCGACGATCCGAGCGGCGCCAACGGGCGGGGGGCCGGCGGGTTCGTCCTGAACGGACTCCGGGCGGCGTCGACCAACGTCCTGCTGGATGGGTCAGCCAACAACGACGAGTTCCGGGCGTCGGTGGGCATCCAGGTGCCCCTCGACTCGGTGCAGGAGTTCAGCGTCATCACGTCGAACTTCTCGGCGCAGTACGGCCGGGCCACGGGCGGCGTGGTGAACGTGGTGACCAAGTCGGGCAGCAACCGGCTGACCGGAACGGGGTACGTCTTCTACCGCGACGAGAAGCTGGCGTCGAACCTGTACGACAACGAGCAGCGCGGCGTCGACAAGGATCCCTTCACGCGCAGCCAGAGCGGCTTCTCGATCGGCGGGCCCATCCGCCGCGACCGGATGCACTTCTTCGGCAGCGGCGAGTACATCCGCGTGCGCAGCAACGCCACCGACGTGGCGCTGGTGCCCACGCCCCAGCTGATCGCCCTCACGTCGCCGATCACGCAGGCGTTCTTCTCGGACTATGCGGCGCTGCCGATCAACGGACCGCTGCTCACGGCCGGGGAGATCGCGGGCGTGCGGCCCGGCGGGCCGTTCTCCCAGATTCCGGCGAACACGCCGGTGTTCGGCCAGGTGATCCAGCAGTTCCCCGCCGACGCAGGGGCGGGCCTGCCCGAGGATCACTACCAGGCCGTCGCGCGCATCGACTGGTCGCTCAGCAACAACGCGAGCATGTATGCGCGCTACGCGCTGCAGACCCGCGACCAGCTGGCGGGCACCAACGCCAACAGCGCGTACGAGGGCTTCAACACCGGCACCACGATCAACAACCAGAACATCCTGGCGTCCTACACGCACGTCTTCGGCAGCGCGTTCACGTCGCAGTCGAAGTTCGTCTACAACTACATGTCGAACGAGCAGCCGCTGAACGGCGACCCGACCCCGACGCTGTACCTGCGCGCGTCGCGGACGAGCATCGGCGGCATCAAGGTGGCCCTGCCCGGCTACCTGCCCTACAACCCCGGCAGCGCCATTCCTTTCGGAGGCCCGCAGAAGCTGGCGCAGTTCTACCAGGACGCCACCCTGATCCGCAGCAGCCACGAGTGGCGGTTCGGCGGGTCGTACGTCCGGATCATGGACGACCGGATGTTCGGCGCGTTCATGAACCCGGTGCAGACCCTGGGCGGCTCGCTCGGTGAGGCCCTGGACAACCTCGTGCTGGGCCAGCTGCTGCAGTTCCAGACCGCCATCGATCCGCAGGGCCGGTATCCGGGCGACACGATGACGCTGCCCGCCAGCCAGCCGCAGTTCACGCGCAACAACCGGTACAACGAGTGGGCGCTCTACGTGAACGACACGTGGCGCGTCCGGCCCCGGCTCACGCTGAACGCGGGCCTGCGCTACGAGCTCTACGGCGTCCAGCACAACACGGACCCGTCCCTCGACTCGAACTTCTACTTCGGCGAGGGCAACATCTGGCAGAGCGTCCGGAGCGGCCAGATGATGGTGGCGCCCGACAGCCCGTTGGGCGCCTTGTGGCAGACCGACTGGAACAACGTCGCCCCGCGCGTCGGCTTCGCGTGGGACGTGCTCGGCGACGGCCGCACCAGCATCCGCGGCGGCTACGGCATGGGGTACGAGCGGAACTTCGGCAACGTGACGTTCAACGTCATCCAGAACCCGCCGAATTACGCCGTGGTCTCGCTCACGGCGCCGACCGATGTGCCCTGGCTCCCGATCTTCCGGACGGTCGAAGGCCCGCTGGCGGGCACGGGCACGGCCCGCATCCCCAGCACCAGCACCCGCAACGTCGACCCGGACATCGTCAACTCCTACGCGCACTTCTGGAGCCTGGCCTTCCAGCGCGAGCTCTGGAAGCGGACGACGTTGTCAATGGAGTACGTCGGATCGGCCGGCCAGGGGCTGTACAGCCTCTCGAACGTGAACCGGGCCGGCGCCGGCGCCTACTACCTGGGCGACAGCAACCCGAACGCCCGGCTGCGGACGACGCAGTACACCAACATGAACACCCGCATGAACGGCGGGCGTTCCCGGTACCACGGGCTGGTGACCGGCCTCACCTACTCGCGCCTCGCCGAGACGGGGCTCGACCTCCGCGGCACCTACACCTACGGCCGCGCCAAGGACAACCTCAGCTCGACCTTCAGCGAGTCGACCAACAACCTCAACCTCGGGTTCCTGGACCCGTTCGACCCGGACCTCGACTGGGGCTGGGCCGATTTCGACGTCCGCCACCGGTTGACCCTGTCGGGCATCTACGAGTTCCCGTTCTTCAAGAACGCGACGGGCGTCGCCCGCACCTTGGGCGGCGGCTGGCAGGCGGCCTGGATCTTCACGGCGCAGACCGGCGCGCCCTTCACGGTGTTCGACTGCACCTATCAGGTGACGGCCTGCGCACGCATGGCGCAGGTGGGCGACATTCCGGGTTACACCCAGACGTCGACGGGCACGCCGAACCAGTTCCTCTATCTCGATCTGGCCAACCAGGCCCGTGGCATCGGGACGATCGTGAACGCGGCGGCGGGCACCAACGAGGTGCCCCCTGAGGGCGGCTATCCCTCCAACATGACGGCGCGCAACGCCTTCCGGCGGCCCGGCCGCTGGAACCTCGACGCGTCGTTCGTCAAGCGGTTCCGCTTCGGCACCCGCGCCGCGGCAAACCTGCGCATCGAGGTCTACAACCTGCTGAACCACGCCAACCTCTACGTCGTGGACGACTCGGCGGATGTGTCGCTGGGCACCGAGATCTACGCGGTGCGCGGCTACACCGGCCCGGCCGGGTACGGCCGCCCGGGTGACGGCCAGCGCCGGGTGCAGATCGGCGTGAAGTTCGAGTTCTAGGCCTCGCGCATCGGCGGGGGCCGGCCGCAGCCGGCCCCCGCGGGCGTCCGGCGCCCGCCGGACGACCCGCCCGTCCCCGCCCGCCCCGGATTCGTGGTATTCCTGTCTGGTAGTCCCTCAGGAGACGATTCCGTGTATCAACGTACCCGCCACGATCTCGCCCGCGAGCTGAACACCATCCGGACCTCCGGCCTCTACAAGGACGAGCGCATTATCCTCTCGGACCAGAAAGCCGACATCACGGTCCGCTACCCGGCCGACGCCGAACCGCGCGAGGTCCTGAACTTCTGCTCCAACAACTACCTCGGGCTGGCCAACCACCCTGAGATCATCAAGGCCGCGCACGCCGGGCTCGAGTCGCACGGCTTCGGCCTGTCGTCGGTCCGTTTCATCTGCGGCACCCAGGACCTGCACAAGCAGCTCGAGCGGCGCATCGCCGACTTCTACCAGCTCGACGACGCGATCCTGTACTCGTCGTGCTTCGACGCGAACGGCGGGCTGTTCGAGAGCATCCTGACCGGCGAGGACGTCATCATCACCGACGCCCTCAACCACGCCAGCATCATCGACGGCATCCGCCTGTGCAAGGCGAAGCGGCTCATCTACGAGCACGCCAACATGCAGGACCTGGAGCAGAAGCTCATCCGCGCCCGCGAAGGGTCGGACGTGTGGGAGCATACCGGCCTCGGCCAGGAGCCGGTGCCCGCGCGCAACATCCTCGTCGCCACCGACGGCGCGTTCTCGATGGACGGCGACATCGGCAAGCTGCGCGAGATCGTGGATCTCGCCAACACCTACGACGCGATGGTGATGGTGGACGAGTCGCACGCCACGGGATTCCTGGGCGCGACGGGCCGCGGCGCCGTCGAGCACTGCGGCGTGCTGGGCGAGGTGGACATCGTCACCTCCACGCTGGGCAAGGCCATGGGCGGCGCCCTGGGCGGCTTCACGACCGCGCGCAGGGAGATCGTGGAGATGCTGCGCCAGCGCTCGCGGCCCTACCTCTTCTCGAACTCCCTGGCGCCCTGCATCGTGTCGGCCGCGCTGACCGCCTTCGACCTCGTCGAACGCGGCGCCGACCTGCGCGAGCGCCTCATGCGCAATACGCAGCGGTTCCGCTCGGGCATGCAGGCCCTGGGCTTCGACATCATCGACAGCGTGCACCCCATCGTCCCGGTCTTGTTCCGCCGGTTCGAGAACGACGCCCATCTGGCCGTGTCGATGGCGAAGGGGCTCTTCGAGGAAGGGATCTACGTCGTGGGCTTCTCCTTCCCGGTGGTGCCGAAGGGCCAGGCGCGCATCCGGGTGCAGCTCTCCGCCGCGCACGCGCCCGAGCACGTCGAGCGGGCCATCAGTGCCTTCGAGAAGGTGGGCCGCGCGCACGGGGTGATCGCGTAAGGGAGGCCTTCGTGGGCGCCGGCTTCAGCCGGCGCCGATCCGCGAGTCGCGTCCGGATCCCAATCTAGACGGTCACCACCTTGTTGCGACCGCTGAGCTTGGCCTTGATGACGGCGCTGTCGGCGCGGGCCACCATGGGCTGCCAGTCGGTTTCGCCGGCGTCGAGTTCGGCCACGCCGACGCTGACCGTGATGCGCAATTCGGGCTCGCTGCCCGACTCGCCGCCAAACCCCAGTTCCTCGGACTCGACCGAGGCGCGCAGGCGATCGGCCAGGGCGGTGGCCTGCTCGGCGGTGGTCGCGGGCGCAATCACCAGGATTTCCTCCCCGCCGTAGCGCGCGACCACGTCCGATTCGCGCACGCCGGTCAGCAGCAGGTTGCCAAGGTACCCCAACACGCGGTCACCCACCTCCCGGCCCCACTTCTCGTTGAGACGCCGGAAGTGGTCGAGGTCGAACAGCAGCACGGACAGCGGCACGGCGTGACGGCGGGCGCGCGCCACCTCTTCGGCGAGCCGATGCTCCAGGTAGCGCCGGTTGAACACGCCCACGAGGGCATCGGTGATGGTCTCGCGTTCGGGCTTCGCGGCCTGGGCCAGGCCCTCGACGGCCGCGTCCACGGCCCGCACGATCACCAGCACGAGTGCGCCCGCCAGGAACAGGCAGCCCGGCAGCGCGAGATCGGCCCAGCTGTGGTGCTGGTCCCAGAAGCCCACGAGGTACGCCGCGTTCAGCACGACGAGCAGCACGATGCCCCACACGACCGCCTGCCAGCGGGAGCGGGCGCGGCCCTCCGGCAATCGCCGGACCAGCGCGTTGGCCGATACGAGGGCGGTCACCATCAGCAGCGCCCCCACCACGACGAGAATCTCGGCCGCGAACCTCATCACCGTGCCTCCGGTCCCCGCCCGTCTGGCGGCGTCGCGGGCCCGGTCACCGTCACGTCCAGGTCCCGCAGCAGCCCGTCAGCCAGAGCATAGATCCAGCCGTGCAGCGCCAGCGGCCGGCCGGCCCGCCAGGCCGCCTGCACCACATCGGTCTGCGCCAGCACCCGCACCTGTTCCACCACGTTCGTCTCGCACAGGCGGTCCCACAGGGCCCCCGCAGATTCGTCGTCGCGCCGCGCCCGCCGCGCCAGGTCCCTGACCGGCGCGAGCCAGCGATCGGCATGGCCGGTGGTGCCCCCGTCGATGGCCGCGCGGATGCCCCCGCAGCCGTAGTGTCCGCACACGATGATGTGCGCCACGCCGAGCGCCTCCACCGCGTACTGCACGACCGCCATCGCGTTGGGATCGTCGGGCCGGACGATGTTGCTCACGTTACGGTGCACGAAGAGCTCGCCCGGCGCCAGGCCGACGATCTCGTTGGCCGGCACGCGGCTGTCGGCGCACCCGATCCACAGGTAGGATGGCCGCTGGATGCCGCACAGGCGATCGAAGTACGCGGGATCGCTGCGCGTACACGCCGCGGCCCACGCCCGGTTGTTGGCGAACAGCTGGGGGAGGCACTTCACGGTCCTACTCTACCCCGAGTGTCGGCCGGGCTCCAGCCCGCCGCGCGCCGCGGGGCGGCAGGCCGCGGCTTGACCGTGTTGCGGCCGCGCGGATAGGCTGACGGTCTGGCGGCCGCACCGGCCGCGACAGAGGGGACGTGCATGCCGCAGCTGGTCGAATGTGTGCCGAATTTCTCGGAGGGGCGCGACCGCGCCGTGATTGACGCCATCGCCCAGGCCATCGCCGGGGTGAGTGGCGTCCGGCTGCTGGACGTCGATCCCGGCGCCGACACGAACCGGACCGTCTATACCTTCGTGGGCCCGCCCGAGGCCGCGGCGGAGGCCGCGTTCCGGGCGGCGCGCCGGGCCGCCGAGGTGATCGACATGGCCGCGCACAAGGGCGCCCACCCGCGGATGGGCGCGATGGACGTGTGCCCGTTCGTGCCGGTGTCCGACATCTCCATGGACGAGTGCGCCGCCCTCGCCCACCGCGTGGGCCGCCGCATCGGCGACGAACTGGGCATTCCGATCTACTTCTACGAACACGCCGCCACGTCCGAGGCCCGCCGCAGCCTGGCGGCCATCCGCGCCGGCGAATACGAGGGCCTGGCCAACAAGCTCGAGGATCCGGCGTGGATACCCGATGCCGGCCCGCGGCGCTTCAACGCCCGCTCGGGGGCCACGGTGGTCGGCGCCCGCGAGTTCCTGCTGGCCTACAACGTCAACCTCAACACCCTCGACCGCAAGCTGGCCAACGACATCGCGCTCACCATCCGCGAGGGCGGCCGCGCGCAGCGGGATGCGCAGGGCAACATCGTCCGCAACCCCGACGGCACCAGCGTGAAGGTGGCAGGCCGGCTGAAAGCCGTGCGCGCCATCGGCTGGTACATCGAGCAGTACCGCCAGGCCCAGGTCTCCATCAACCTGCTCGACTACAAGACGACGCCCCTGCACGTGGTCTTCGAGACGGTGCGTGAGGAGGCCGAGAAGCGGGGGCTCATCGTCACCGGGTCGGAACTGGTGGGCCTGACGCCCCTCGGGCCGATCCTCGAGGCCGGGCGCCATTTCCTGCGCAAGCAGGGCAAGTCCGCCGGTGTGCCGGAGCGCGAACTGGTCGAGTGCGCGGTCCGATCGATGGGCCTGGACCAGGTGGCGCCCTTCGAGGCGGACAAGAAAATCATCGAGTATCAGTTCCGGCCGGCGGCGCCCCTGATGGGCCTCACGTGCACGCGGTTCGTCGACGAGGTCTCCACCGAAGCGCCGGCCCCGGGCGGCGGATCGGTGGCGGCGCTGATGGGCAGCCTGGCGGCGGCGCTGGCGGTGATGGTGGCCAATCTCACGATTGGCAAGCAGGGCTACGAGGCCGTGTGGGGGGACATGCACGACCTTGCCGGGCGGGGCCAGGTCATCAAGGACCGGCTGGCGCGCGCGGTGGATCTCGATACCGAAGCGTTCAACGCCGTGATGAACGCGATGCGCCTGCCGAAGGGCTCACCGGACGAGGCGGCCGCCCGCAACGCGGCCATCGAGGCCGCCAACATCCACGCGGCCGAAGTGCCGCTCGAGACCGTGCGGCTGTGCCTCGAGGCCGTGAAACTGGCCGAGACGGCCGCGGCGGGCAACAGGAACTCCGCCTCGGACGCGGGCGTGGCCGCGCTGGCGGCCCGGGCCGGGGCGGAAGGCGCGGCGCTCAACGTCCTGATCAACCTGGCCGGCATCGCGGATCAGTCCTTCCGCGACGCGTGCGTCCAGGAGACCGGAGCCCTGGTGGCCGAAGTCCGGCAGCGGTGTGAAGCGGTGCAGGCGAAGGTGAAGGCCGGCTTCGCCGTCCCCGCCGCGTTCTGACGAAAAAGGGGCCAGGCCCCTTTTTCACTCAGCGGAAGGGGAAAAAGGGGCCTGGCCCCTTTTTCTAGACGATCTCGGCGCCCGTGACGAACCCGTGCTTGTCGGGGTCCACCTGCAGGCGCGGCGGCTCGATCTCCATCAGGTACTCGAACTCCTCCCGGAACTGCTTCAGCGACCGTCCGCAGGTGGCCGCCAGCTTGGCCAGCTCGCGCGCGTCGGTGAAGTCCTCGCGCTTGAGCCGCAGCATGTAGCTGCGCGCGATGGCGTACCGCTCCGAGTGGATGTTCACCTGGCGGACCCGCGACCGGCCGGTCTCGGGATCGAGCATGTCCTGGAACGGGATCGGCACGAAGTGGCCGCCCTGCATCGAAATCATCGCGGCCGTGCCGCCGCCCAGGATGTACTTGGCGGCGCAGTAGCCGAGGTCGCGCGTGTACTCCATGTCCACGGGGATGGGGTCGGCGCAGCGCAGTTCGTAGCCGATGTTCTTGGCCACGATCGTCGGCTTCATGCCGAACTCCTTCAGCCGGTTCGACACCTCGGCCTTCAGGATTTCGCCGATGTTGACTTCGGCGATCCGCACATTGCCGTGCGCGTCGCGCTCCACCTCTTCCAGCATGGCCAGGTCGGCCGGGTCGAGGGTGGGGACGAGGCCTTCGGCGACGATGGCCACGCCGTCGCGGCGCCCCTGGCTCGCGCGCTTGATGATGGCGCCGGCCAGCGTGTCGACGATGGTCTTCAGGCGGACGGTTTCGCCGGCGAACTCCTCGCGGATGATGCTCAACGTGGCGCCCGCGGACTTGCCGATGCCCAGGGCCAGGTGGCCGGCCGTGCGGCCCATCGTCACGACGAAGTACCAGCGGTTCGACGTGCGCGCGTCGACCATCAGGTTCTTGACGATTTCGACGCCGATGTGACGCGCGGTCTGGAACCCGAAGGTGTCCACGAAGGCCGGCAGCGGCAGGTCGTTGTCGATGGTCTTCGGCACGTGCACGACCCGGATGCGCCCGTCGGCCTTCTCGACGAGCTTCATCGCCGAGAACGCCGTGTCGTCGCCGCCGATGGTGATGAGCATCGACACGTCGAGGCGCAGCAGCGCCAGGACGGTGTTCTCGAGATGCACCGGGTTCTTCGTGGGGTTCGCGCGCGAGATGCCGATGTGCGAGCCGCCGCGGAAGTGGATGCGTGAGACTTCTTCGATCGTCAGCGGATGGACGTGATCGAGGTCGCCCTGCATCAGCCACTCGAAGCCGTCGCGCACGCCCACGACATCCACGCCCTCGAGGGCGCAGCGGATGGTGGCGGCACTGATGACACTGTTGATGCCGGGCGCAGGACCGCCCCCGACGAGGATGGCGACTTTCTCACGGTGGAGCACGGCGACGACCTCCCGCGCGCCTGCTCGCGGGTCAGAACCAATCCGCCGGCGGCTGGCGCCTCTCGATCCGCTCGATCTTACTTCATGTCTGGTCAGACCACTAGGGGCAGCGAGACCGGGCGCCCCGTCCGGGCAGATTCGAGCAGCGCCCCGAGCGCCGCCACGTTGCCCCGGCTGTCGGCCAGGCTCACCCGCGCCGGCGTCCCGTCCAGCACGGCGGCGGACAGGTCTTCCACCTCGCCCGTATAGAGTTCCTGGCTGCCGGCGGGCACGGCGGTGACGCCGCCGTCGGCGTCGATCACGTCGACCGACGCGTCCAGGCCGGGCTTGAACGGGTTGCCGACCCGCACGGCCCCCGCGGTGCCGGCCACCTCCATGAACGTGGCAAACGGCGTGCAGAAGCTGGCGTCGATGGCGGCCAGCACGCCGCCGGGAAACACCAACTGGCCCACGAACGACTCGTCCACGCCGGACGGGTGGAGCCGCTGGTAGCCCGACACCTCGAGGGGTTCGTCACGCAGGACGCACCGGGCGAAACTCACCGGGTAGCACCCCACGTCCCACAGGCAGCCGCCGCCGAGTTCCGGCATCCATCGGACATCGTCAGCGCGCGTGTGCAGGAAACGGAATGACCCGCGGATCACCCGCGGGCTGCCGATCCGGCCCTCCGCGACGAGGCGCTGGACCAGCGCCGTCTGCGGGTGGTGGCGGTACATGAACGCCTCGGCCACCACGCGGCGGTGAATCGAGGCGGCCGCGATGATGGCGTCCACGTCTGCCACGCGGGTGGCGAGGGGTTTCTCGCACAGCACGTGCTTGCCGGCCTGCACGGCCTTGATCGTCCACTCGGCGTGCAGCCCGTTGGGCAGCGCGATGTACACGACGTCGATGGACGGATCCGCCAGCAGCGCCTCGTAGGCGCCGAGTGCGCGTTCGATGCCCCACTCGGCCGCGTAGGCCGCGGCGCGCTCCGCCGAGCGACTGGCCACCGCCACCAGGCGGTTGCGCGCCGAGGCCCGCAGCGGCGGGATGATCACCCGGTTGATGCGCGCCGTGCCCAGCAGTCCCCAGTTCAGCATGCGCCGTCCCTCAGGGCCGCAGGCGCGTGTCCACACGCATGCGGCCGTCAGTCGCTTTCAGGAAGAAGGGCTCCCACTCCCGCCGGTATCGATCGATCCGGGCCACGGCCGCGGGGTCGGCGGTCTGACCGGGCCCGACCACGTAGAGGAACGCCTGCCGGTGCAGCTTCGGCGACTCGGCCGCCGACGGCACCCGCGTCCCCATCGCATCGACCACGTCCTGGATCAGCACGGACCGCCGCGTGCCGTTGAAGGTGACGCCCACACGGGGGTTCGACGCGTTGTCGCGGCTGGGCACCACGTTGGTGGGGCTGTCGACGTAGAACACCGGCGGCACGTCCGCCGCGTCGCGCAGGCCCATGGCGTACTGGTCCAGGGCGCTGTAGCGCTCCACGGCCGCCGCCGTGCGGAAGGCGCCGCCGCCCAGGTCGGCGATGTCGTTGCCCTCGACGAACGACGCGTCGGAGTCGAAGAAGAAGCTCCAGTGCACCTCGTCGCGGCCCAGCCACGCCCCCGACGCCGTCCCGTTGGACTCGCGGAACTTCAGGTTCACCAGCCAGCGGTGGCCCGACTCGTGCCCGATCAGCCCCAACGTGCTGTTCTCGCCGGCGAAGCGCAGGGTGGGGTCGGCCGGGTACTTCGCGAGGTCGTCCATGAACGCGATGCTGCTCAGCCGGCCGGCGCTGCCGAACTCGGCCGAGGCGTTGAATACGCTCGCGCCGATGCCCCGGATGTCGTTGGCGATGGTGGTCTCGTACGCGAAGGCGTCGGACACGAGCTTCCGATCGCTCCAGACCACCAACTGGTCGTAGAGATCGCCGTGCGTGCGGTAGAACGCCTGGCCGAGGGCCGCCAGGTCGATGTCCAGCTCCTCGGCGAACCGCTCCCCCACCGCGGCGACCCCGCCGTCCACGGTGCCGGACTGGGCGCGCGCCAGATCGACGGGCGCAAACACCGTGGTCTGCCCCGGCGACAAGCCCACCACGCCGACGGGCAGCGTGGTGGTATCGGCGAACTTGAACTCCACCTGGCCGTCGCGCTGGAACACCAGCTGCGCGGTCACCTTGCGGCTCTCCTCGAACCCGGGCACGTTGCACCAGGTGACCGTGAACAAGTCGGCCTGCGTGTTCACGAAGACGCCGCCGCCAGCCGACGGGTCGAGATCGGCGAAGAACAGCGCGACACGCGGGGGCCCCGTCAGGAACCGCGTCACCGAGCGGTCGGTGCTGGCGAAGTCGGCGTCGCCGAACGTGACGTTGCCGTCCGAGTTCAGGAACGCGGTCGTGAAGGCCTGCCCGTAGAATGTCGCCTGGAACGGCAGCGTGAACGACGCGCTCTGGTCGTCGCCGAGCGTGACGCGCTGCCCCAGCGTCTGCCGGAACTGCGGGTCGCCGCGCCGCGCGTCGTACCCGCCTGCGGCATTGCGGGCGAAGGCCACGGCCGTGCCCTTGAGGTCGAACGCGTTGACCGGGATCATGATGTCGCCCGCGTCCTGGATCACCACGATCTCGCCCACATCGTCCGCCGCCGAATCAGGCAGGGGTCCGGCGCCCGCGCGGCCGGCGGCCGCCGCCCGGTGCGTCCAGAGCGCATCGAGCACGTTGTTGGGCCGGTACCGGCAGAAGCGGGGCTCGCGCTTGGCGAGCTCGGCGGGGCTCGGTTCGGCGCGGGCGGTGTCGTCCGGCGCCTCGGCCGCGATGTTCGCGCAGGGATTGGTGCCGCTCGGGGGCGGCGTCGTGGGCGGCGCCGGATCGTTGTTCGAGCTGCTCGAACCGCCGCCGCACGCGGCTGCCGCCGCCGCCAGCAGGATGCCAAGGGCCAGGATACGCGTACGCATGGTGGACTCCAAGGCAGTCTACCGGAAGTAGGCGTGCAGGGCGATGCCCGCGGCCGCGGCGACGTTGACCGAGTCGACGCCCGGCGCCATCGCGATCCGTGCCAGGCGCCGGGCCTGGCCGATCGCCTCGTCGGAGAGGCCGTCGCCCTCGTGGCCGAGCAGCAACGCCGTGCGCCCCGTCGACGCCGTGGCGCACTGCCGCAGATCGTCGGCGCCGTCGCGCGGCGTCAGCGCCACGATCTCGTACCCCGCCTCGCGCACGCGATGCAGACCCGAAGGCCAGTCGTCCACGACGCCCCATGGCACCCGCAGCGTGGCGCCGATCGACACCCGGATCGCCTTGCGGTAGAGCGGATCGCAGCACCCCGGGCTCAGCAGAACGCAGCCGACGCCGAATGCGCGGGCGTTGCGGAACACCGCGCCCATGTTGTCGGCGTTCGCCAGGCGCTCGACGATGACGATGAGCGGCGAACCCGCCGCCTCCGCCAGCGGATCCGCGGGCCCGGCCGGCCGCTCGCCAAGGGCCAGACATCCGCGGTGGATGTTGAAGCCGACGATGCCCGTCAGCACCGGGAGATCGGCGAGGAACACCGGCAGGCCGGGGTGGCTGTCGAGCACGTCCCGCAGGCCGTCGTGGGCCGGAGGCGTCACCAGCAGCGAACGCACCCGGTAGTTGGGCGCCTCGAGCAGGGCCCGCACCACCAGCCGCCCCTCCGCCACGAAGAGCCCGCGCTCGCGCAGAAGCGTCGGATCCGGCACGTTGCGGTAGTCCGCAATCTGCGGGTCGTCCGGGTCCGAGATGGCGAGGGTGGGCATGCGGCTTCCGCGCGCGGCGCGCTTGTGGTTAAGCTATCACCGATGCGGCCCCTGCCGCCGAGGTTCTTATGCACCTGCTGCGCCGACTTGCCGTTCTCGTCGCCGTCCTGATGATCGCTGCCGTCGCCGGCGCTGCCGCGCAGGCGCCCGCGCCCCCTCCGGCGGGTGTGCCGGCCGCCGACGAGGCACTGAGTGCCGTGAAGGCGCGCGTGGCGCCGGACCGTCGTCTCGTGCACTTCGACCTGAAGACGCGCCTCCAGAACGACACGCTGGTGGTGGAAGGCGACGTCGAGGGCGCGGCCGCGAAAGAGGCGGCGCTGGCCGCTCTGCGCGCAGCCGGCTTCACGCGCATCGAGGACCACATCGTCGCGCTCCCCGATCCGAGACTCGGCGAGAAACGTTTCGGCATCGTCCGCGTGAGCGTGGCCAACGTGAAGGGCAAGCCGTCGCACATGTCGGACATGGCGACGCAGACCGTCATGGGGTGGCCCGTGCGCGTGCTGGGCGCGTCCGGCGGCTGGTACTACGTGCATACGGAGCCGGATGGGTACCTCGGCTGGATCGAGGAACTGCAGCTCACGCTCGTGGACGAGGCCGGGCAGCGCGCCTGGACCGACGGCGCCCGGGTGATCGTCACGGTGCCCTCGGCCACGGTGACCGAGACCCCGTCAGCCACGGGTGTGCCCGTCACGGACGTGGTGATGGGCGCGCTCCTGCGGTTGTCGGGCAACAAGGGCAGCTGGGTGGCGGTGGAGTTGCCGGACGGCCGGCGCGGCCACCTGCCGGCCACCGCCGCCAAGGCGTACGCGCCGTGGGTAGCGGCGACGAAGCCGACGGCCGACGGCATCGAGCGGGAAGCCCTGCGGTTCATGGGCGTGCCCTACCTGTGGGGCGGCACGTCGAGCAAGGGCTTCGACTGCTCCGGGTATTCGAAGACCGTGTTCCGGATGAACGGCATCGAGTTGCCGCGCGACGCCGACCAGCAGGGCGACACCGGGACGGCGGTCCCGATCGACGACCAGATGAGCGCGCTGCGCAAGGGCGACCTGCTGTTCTTCGGGTCGAAGGCCACGGCCGAGCGCCCCGAGCGCATCACGCACGTCGGCATCTATGTCGGCAACGGGGAGTTCCTGCACGCGTCGGGGCTGGTGCGCCGCAACAGCCTGCTGCCGGCCTCGCCGCTCTTCAGCGAGAGCCTGCGCACGCGTCTGCTGCGCGTCCGCCGCGTGTTCTAGGTCCGGGCTCGACTTTCGTGGCGTCCGGCTTCCCTCGACTTCGCTCGGGACAGGTCAGCCGGACGAATGGGCTCGGATCGACACGACCGCTCCCGAGCCGGACTCCGCAGGCCGGGAACCCTCCTCGGCTCAGCGTCGGGTTCCGTGTCTTCGTGGCGTCCGGCTTCAGCCGGACGTAACAGACCGAGGCGGCCTGCTCCGTACGGCTCGTTCGCAGCCGTACCGACCCGAGGTCCAGGACCGTGTCGTGCAGGGCTTCAGCCCTGCCTGGGGTGGTTCACGGTTCACGATTCACGGTTTACGGTCTTGTCCTCTACCTTCTGTCTTCTGTCTTCTGTCTTCTGTCTTCTGTCTTCTGTCTTCTCTCTTCTACCCCCCCGCCGTACCGCATCGCCGTCCCCACCAGGCACCTCGTCAGGTCGACGACGGACTGCGCGTCGGCCCATTCTTCGGCGGCGTGGGCGCCGGCGCCCGATCCGCCGAGGACAACGGTCTCGATGCCGGCGGCGGCCAGGAGCGCCGAATCCATCCAGGGTGTCTGGCCGATGAAGGCCGGCTCGTGGCCGCGCACGTCCCGCACCGCCTCGCTGGCGGCGCGGACGATGGCCGCGTCGGGTGACACCTCGAACGGCTCGCGCACCAGCATGACGTTCATCTCGGCGTCGAAGCGCGGGTCGCGTCCTGTCTGCCGGTGCAGGATGTCTTCGATCTCCTCGAGCACCTGCTCTGTCTTCTCGCCGGGCACCGTGCGCCGTTCGATGCACAGGCGGCAGGACGCCGCGTAGGTGCTGAGCCCCGTGCCTCCGGCGATCGTGGCGGCGTGCAGGGACGGCGGACCGACGAGCGGGTGCGGCGTGCGGGCCCGCAGGTCCTGCTCGAGCCGATCGAGGTCGGCCAGCACGCGGCCCATGTGCATGTTGGCGTCGATGCCCAGGTCGAAGCGGCTGCCGTGGGCCGCGCGGCCCCGCGTTGTCACCTCGATCCAGATGAAGCCCTTGTGGGCCAGGCACAGGTCGAGTGCAGTGGGCTCAGTCACGACGGCCCCGTCCGCCGCGTAGCGGCCCACGAGGTCGGCGGTTCCGAGGCTGGCATACTCCTCGTCGGCGACGGCGGCCAGCAGCACTTCGCCGGCGTGTGGCCGGCCGGCGTCGGCGAGGGCCTTCACCGCGCCCAGCATGGCCGCCAGACCGCCTTTCATGTCGAAGCTGCCGCGTCCGTACACTCGTCCGTCCCGGAGATCCCCTGAGAACGGATCGGCCATCTCGTCCACGGCCACGGTGTCGGCGTGGGCGTTGAGCATCAGGGCCCGTCCCGGCCGCGAGCCGGACAGCCGGCCGACGACGCTGATGCGGCCCGGCTCGGGCTCGTGGAGGTCGACGGCCGCGCCCATGCTGCGAAGCTGGCCGGCGACGTAGTCGGCGATGGCCCGCTCGCCGGGGGACCCGGGCACCAGTCGGGGGTTGACCGAGTTGATACGCACGAGTTCCTGGAGTGTACGGACGACGAAGGCGTCGTCGACGGCCGGCGGCGTGGTGGACATGGGGGGATTCTACAGGCAACGGGGGGAAGGGCCGTCAGGCCATCAGGCCGTTCGGCCGTTGGGCCAGTGGGCCGTTCGGCCGTTCGCCCGTTCGGCCATAGGCCGCTGGGCCGTTCGGCCGTTGGGCTTCAGGCTCGCGGTCGATTCAACTCCACTGGACTTCCCTGCCCGGACTGCATCGGTCAGGGTATCCCGTTCGATACCACGTCGAACTCGGGCCCCATCTCGGAACGTCGACCGCCGCCGAGTTCTTGCACGGGCCGCCGGCGGCGAAATGAGGTAATTCCCCTGGTCAGGCTGCCGGCGGCAGTTTGACGGCGCTCGGGTCCACTCCGCCCTCGAAATCGCTGTGCAACGGAGCCTTGCGGCGATGCTACCGCGGTGGAAGAATGCGCACGGCGGTCCGGGCGATTCGGACGATGGAGCCTTGGGTCTTCCTCCGATGCCTGAAAGAAAGTTGCCTGACGCACCAAGAAGGCGTCGTCCTCATGGCACAGACTGATTTCTCGTGGTGGCGCATCGTCTGGCGGGCTGGGCTGGTCGTCGGTGTCGTGCTGGTCCTCTTCGGCGCGGCGTGAGTCTGGGGCTGACGGCGAGCACGGTGCTTCGGGTGCCGTCGCCGGGCAAGGTCCCTGGGCGCGGGCCATTGAAAGGGGCATGGCGTGAACGAAGTCGTTGCCGTCGGTCTTCTCGTTGGCGCCGGCGCGGTGCTGGTCCTTGTTGTTCGCCTCGCGGCGATTGAGCGGCGGTTGGCGCGCCTGTCGCGAATGGAGACGAAAGTCGACCTGTTGCTCAGGTCAGCGGGCGTTGCATTCGACGCCATGCATGATGTGCCCCCCGGCGTTCGCGAGGCCCTCGACCGGGGTGAGACGATCCTCGCAATCAAGCGGTTCCGCGAGGCCACGGGCGCTGGTCTCAAGGACGCGAAGGACTTCGTTGACGAGGTCCGTCGGCGGCAAGCCCCGGTGGCCTGACGGTTGGCTGGTTGGCAGACATTGCAGCCGACGGCGCGCGGCGCAATACTGAGCCCCGCCGTGGCTGAAGCGCCCATCACCAGGCGGCATCAACGACTCACCAGCTCACGCAGATGCGCACACCCCTCCCCTTGCTGGTTCTCGTCGTCGGCATGGCCCTGCAGTCTGCCTGCGGGCTGCTCCTGAATCCCTATCGGGACCTCGCCTGGATCGCCCTCGGCTGGCTGGGCAACGATGCCGTCACGTTCATCGTAGTCTGCCCCCTGTTCGCGGCGGCCCTCACCGGCAGGCGACCGGACCAGCCGCGCTGGCAACTGGTGCGTGCCGGCCTTGTTGGCTATGCCGTCTACAACTACGCGTTCTACATGCTCGGTGCAGCCCTGAATGCGATGTTCCCCTTCTACATCGCGCTCTTCGTCACCGCCATCGTGAGCATCGTCTCCGAAATGAACCGCGAGCGGACCGAGCGTCTGGCGCAGGCGTACGCCGCGGATACGCCGGTTCGGCTCCTGGGCGGCTACTTGACGGCTGTGGCCGTGTGCCTCTCGATCGTCTGGCTGGTCATGTGGGGACTGCATGTCTTCGCCAACCGGCCTGCGCCCGGGTCGCCAGAAGTCTTCCGCCTCGTCGCGGCCCTGGACCTCGGGTTCATGGTTCCCGCACTGGCAACCGGGGGCGTCCTGCTGTGGCGTCGCAGGCCGCTCGGGTTCACGCTCAGCGCCGTGGCCGCGAGTCAAGCCGCCCTGTACCTCCTCGTCCTGTCCGTCAACTCGGCGCTGACGATACACCGCGGGCTCTCACCATGGCCGGGCGAGCTGCCGGTCTGGGCTCCACTCTGCACGACCACGACGGCTTGTGCACTCTGGCTGTTGCGCCACGTGGCTTCACCGGGAGAGGCGAGGAGTGGGCCACACGGGGCGCCACGCCGCGATGGGCCGGACGACGCACCACGATCGATGCGATAATGGTACGACGAACTACGCATCGATTGGAGAACTCATGGACACCGTCACCATCTCACCGAAGTTCCAGGTGGTCATCCCGAAGGGGATTCGGACGCGACTGAAGCTCCGGGCCGGGCAGAAGGTCCAGGCCCTGGCGTACGACGACCGCATCGAACTCGTGCCGGTCAGGCCAGCGCGACAGTTGAAGGGCTTTCTCCGTGGCATCGACACCGCCGTTCCGCGGGAAGAGGATCGCGCATGAACGTCGTCGATTCGTCCGGGTGGCTGGAGTACTTCGCGGACGGCCCGAACGCGGACTTCTTCGCCAGGGCGATCGAGAAGACCCGTGAACTCGTGGTGCCAACCGTGAGCCTCTACGAGGTCTTCAAGCGTGTCCTGCAGCAGCGGGGCGAAGGGGATGCCCTCCAGGCCGTCGCCATCATGCGGCAGGGACGGATCATCGAACTGTCGGAGTCGATCGCTCTTGCGGCGGCGCGACTGTCGGCCGACATGGGCCTGCCCATGGCGGACAGCATCATGCTGGCGAGCGCCAACGCCTGTGAAGCCACCTTCTGGACCCAGGACGCGGACTTCACGGCGGTACGTGGCGTGCGCTACGTACCGAAGCGCGGGAGCCGCTCGACAAGCTGACACCCGGCTGGCGCCCGCGCACCGGATCAGACGACGGCAGCCGACGGGAGCCGGGACCTGTCGCCGACGCCCGCAAGTCCGTAACATGAGCCTCAAGCGGCCGGGTTTCGAACATGACCATTGAAGAACGGCTTCACGCATTCAACGCGGCCCGGGCGGCCATGCTCGACGAATTGGAGCACCTCGACCCGGCCGCGCTGGTGGCGAGGCCGCTCGCGGGAAAGTGGTCGATGCTCGACATCATCGAGCACCTCGTACTTGCCGAACGAGCGGTGTTCCGGGGGTTGCCCGACCCGCTGCGACTCGTGGAGGCCAGGCGCGGGGTCGGGCATCGCATCCGCTACCTGCTTGTCATGTTGGTGCTCACGTCCGGCATCCGAGTGAATGTGCCCTCGCCCGCGATGGTGCCGCGTGGCGATCGCACCCTGGCCGAGTTGCGCCGCCTCTGGGACGACAGTCAGGACTGGGTCAGGTCGTGCCTTGACCACCATGGTCCGGACATCGCCCGGAGAGCTGTCTGCGAGCACCCCGTGGCCGGCCCGTTGACGCTGGAACAGGCGCTGCGCATGGGGCAGGTTCACCTCGACGGCCATGTGAGGCAGATCAGGGCGCTTCAACGGCTGCTGGCGTGATCGTGATGGACACGTCCTGGCGTTCGTACACGGACCTGGCGTGGCTGTGGCCGATGTGGGGCGCCGCCGACGACGAGTACGCGCACTACTGCCGCCACGTCATCGACCTGATTGAGCAACGCGCAGCGCGTCCGGCAGGCACCTTGCTGGACATCGGGTGCGGCGGCGGCAAGAACGTGTTCAACCTGAAGGGGAGATTCAGCGTCACCGGCGTGGACCTGAGTCCCGCCATGCTCGAGCAGGCACAGACGCTGAACCCCGAGAGCACGTTCGTCCACGGAGACATGCGGACGTTCCGGCTTGGCAGGACGTTCGATGCCGTCCTGATGGACGATGCCCTGTCATACATGGCCTGCCTCGAGGACTTCGTTGCGGCGTTTCGCACCGCGTCTGCCCACCTGGCCTCCGGCGGGGTCCTGGTGGCGACTCCAGACGTGACGACCGAGACGTTCCGGCAGAACAGGACCGTCGCCACGCCGGCGACGCGCGCGGCCACACGGGACGGACTCGATGTCGTTTTCATCGAGAACACGTATGACCCCGACCCCACGGACGAACAATACGAGACGACGGTCGTCTATCTCATCCGCGACCACGGGCGTCTTCGAATCGAGACCGACCATTGGACGATGGGGCTCTTCCCGCTCGACACCTGGCGGCGTGTGCTGGGCGACACCGGTTTCGAGGTGCACGAGAGCCGTTACCATGCGGGCGAGGATGAGTACACGGTGTTTGCCTGCGTGAAGACCTGATGAAGGAGGCAGGTGGGCGCCCTGATACACTGGACGTCAGGCCCCTGCCTTCATCCCGTTCACGCTCGTGGCCATCGGTGCCATTCCGTACCTGTGGATTCGCCGACAGGCGTTCGGAATCGCGGGGTAGATCAGAATCAGGCGCGTGCCTGGCTCCGCAGCGTCACGAGGACGTCCCATGGAGTATCACGCCACGAACTTCGAGCAGAAGCTGCAGTTGTTCTCCGAACACTGGACGCCCAAGGTTATCGCCCAGGCGAACGACCTGCACCTCAAGCTGGCGAAGTTCCAGGGCCGGTTCGTCTGGCACAGCCACCCGGACACCGACGAGGTGTTCATCGTCATCCAGGGCCGCATGAACATCGAGTTCAGAGACGGATCCGTCGCCCTGAACAGTGGCGAGATGTACGTCGTGCCAAAGGGTGTGGAACACCGGCCGTGTGCCGCTGAGGCGTGCAGCGTGCTCCTGATCGAGCCAGCCGGCACCATCAACACCGGCGACGCGGGTGGCGAACTGACCGCACCGGCAGACGCCTGGATATGACCTCGGGAGTCTACGTCGAGGAGATTCCGTGCGGCTGGTGGCCGATGACGCGGTCACCGCCTCGGTGGCCACGCCATGTGAGGCAGATCAGGGCGCTTCAGCGGCTGCTGAGGCTGGCCTGACTGGGCGTCTGGCGCGGCGTCTGTGCTTCGCCGTGAGTTGACTCACACATTGCTGATGTGTAGCATGCATGTGTATGCCGACCAATCTCGCCATCGACGATCGACTCCTGGATGAGGCCCGCATCGTGGGCGGATACCGCACGAAGCGCGAGACCGTGAATGAGGCGCTGCGCGAGTTCATCCAGCGACGCCAGCGGCTGGCCCTCGCCGATCTCGCGGGACGGATCGAGTACGACCCGAGATACGACTACAAGCGGGAACGGCGGGCCCGGTGATTCTGCTCGACACGTCTGTCCTGTCTCGCGTGCTTCGGCGACGGCGCCCGGGGCCGGAGGAGCGTCGCCTGGCAGCCGCGTTCGAGGAACTGATGGCCAGTGAGGCCCCCCTTGGCCTCCCCGGAATCGTGCTGCAGGAGGTGCTGAGCGGCGTGCGCTCGCAGGCGCAGTTCGCCGAGTTGTCGGGCAGGCTGCGTGCCGCGTTTGCGATTCTGCCCGAGGGCGTCCCGGAACACATCGAAGCGGCCCGAGTGAGGAACGTGTGCCTGGCCAAGGGGCTCAACGTGTCAGGAATTGACTGTCTGATTGCCGCCTGCGCCATCATCGGCGGACACGAGCTCTTTGCCCTCGATGAGGACTTCGAGGCGATCGCGAAACACACGTCGCTGAAGCTGTATCACCACGCACAGCAATGACCCGCCCGACTGCCTCTCCCGGACGCCCCGCCGGGGCAGGCCATGTTCGCCCGATACATCCCTGGAGCCTCGCCGGGGCCTCCGACCCGCGCCATGTCGTGCTTGCCCTCGAGCGAAGCGTCTACGACACGAACAGGAAGAACCGCCACACCGCCAGCGAGGTCCTGGACTTCTCTGACACCGGTATCCCGGAGCACATCAGGCTCTGCCTGGTCGCCTACGTGCTGCTGGGAAAGCTCCAGCCCTCTCATGCCCAGTCACTCATCCGTGAGTACACGGCCTGTGACCGCGCCGCGGCACATCTCACTGCTCCGGCCTCGCTGCGGGACTTCCTGTCGCGACTGGACACCGGGTTGTTACGGGTCTTTGACGATCCCATGCAAGGGGTGCTCACCCGCCCGTTTCACCACGGCCTCTTCGGCGACACGTCGTTGGTGGAGGCGCTTGATTTCCTGAACGCGGCGCACCCCCGCGAATACAGCGACATCGTGGCCCTCTATGCCGCGCTGTACACGACGTGCCGCCAGCATGTGCTGGACATGGCCTTCAGCATGGCTCGCAGTACGCCTTCGCTGACACAGGCGGAGATCGACTCCGGAGAGGAGTTCTTCGCCTGGTGGAGGCAGAGGTGGCACAAGGACATCCACATCACGATCTCCGAATCCCGGAACGTGACACTGTTCCTGCCGGGCATCCCCGACAAGTCACTCGTGGCGATCACGAAGGTGATTCAGGAGATCTGCGACGACTATGCGAAGCTGGCCCGCCTGCTGGGCCGCCCTGATGAGGCCGTGGAGGATTTCGTCCGGACGTTCGTGGTGGAACTGAATGAGGGGATGATCAACCTGCCGCTCAATCAGTACGGCGGACCACGCTGCCCGGCGGCACAGGAACTGGACACGCGCATCAGGAGTTCTGAAGGGTATCCGACGACGGTGCCGCACGTGAAAGAGGTGAGCGTGGCCGGGGTGGTCCTGGAGGACGTGTTCAAGCGGTTCTTCCCGGTAAGGGAGAGGCACTTCCTTCTGCCCCGCACTCGGGAGACCATTACGGTCTCGCAGCTCGGGAGCTGCCCGTTTCCCGACTACGGGTTCACGAGTGACAGCCAGAGGTGAGCACGATGGGTGAAGGGACCGAGATTGTGGCGATGGTGGACCGTGAAACGTGGGCCTGCACCGGGCTCCTGGCGTACGGGATGTAACCACCGGTTCCCGCGGCGGGCCCTCGGCGGCCCGCCGCTTCTTGCGGAGGACGAATCACCGTGACACACACGTTCGCACAGACCGGGCGCCGCGACGCCCCCGGCAGGGCTGAAGCCCTGCACTACATTGGCACCGCCCCCGGCAGGGCTGAAGCCCTGCACTACATGTTGGCGGCGTGGGGAGTCGCCGTCCTGCTGGCGACGGCGCCGGCGGCGGCGCAGGACACGCATGTCGCCGCGGCGACGACCCAGGTCAGGGCTGCTCCCGGGCCCGCCGCGCGCGGGCCCCTCGCCCACACCTACTCCATCGTCGCCCGCGACCCGCAGACCGGCGAGATGGGCGTGGCCGTGCAGTCGCACTGGTTCTCGGTAGGATCGATCGTGACCTGGGCCGAGGCGGGCGTCGGCGCCATCGCCACGCAGTCGTTCGTCGATCCGTCGTACGGCTACAAGGGCCTCGACCTGCTCAAGCGCGGGGTCGCGGCCGAGGACGCCCTCAAGCAGCTGGTCGCGGCCGACGCGCAGCGCGACGGCCGCCAGGTGGCGTTTGTCGACGCGAAGGGACGCGTGGCGGCTCACACGGGCGCCAAGGCCATCCAGGCCGCGGGCCATCGTGTCGGGAACCAGTATTCGGTGCAGGCCAACCTGATGGCCAGCGAGAAGGTCTGGCCGGCCATGGCGAAGGCCTACGAGAGCACGGCCGGGCCCCTCGCCGAACGCCTGCTCGCCGCACTCGACGCCGCCCAGGCCGTCGGCGGCGACATCCGCGGCAAGCAGTCGGCCGCCATCCTCGTCGTGAAGCCGGTCTCGACGGGCCGGCCGTGGGCGGGCGCAGATCGCCTGGTCGATCTCCGGATCGAGGACCACCCCGACCCCCTCGGCGAATTGCGCCGCCTGCTGCGACTGCAGCGCGCCTACGATCACGCCAACCGCGGCGACGAGCTCTTTGCCACGCAGAAGGTCGAGGAGGCGCTGAAGGAATACGCGGCCGCGACACGACTCGCACCGGAGATCCTCGAGTTGCCATTCTGGCAGGCAGTGACGATGGCCGCGGCCGGCCGGATGGCGGAGGCCGAGCCAATCTTCCGCGCGGTATTCGCGAAGGAGCCGTTCTGGGCGGACCTCGTGCCGCGCCTTCCGGCCGCGGGCCTGTTGCCCGACGACAAGGCGCTGATCGCGCGGATTGTGGGGCTTCGCTAGAGGCTAGAGGCTAGAGGCTAGAGGCTAGAGGCTGGGAAGAAACGACGGGCGCGGCGAGAGCAGGCCAGGCTGAAGCCCTGCACTACGTCGCCGCGCCCGTTTCGTTGCCGCGTGCGTATTCTTGCTTCTTGCTTCTTGCTTCTTCGTCACCCGCCGCGCCCGGCAGGGCTGAAACCCTGCACTACTGGTCCGCTTCGACGACGACCTTCTGCGTGTAGTCCTTGCCGTTGACGGTCAGTTTCACGAGGTACGTACCGGGCTCGACGGCCGGCCCGAGCGCCTGGCCGCCGCGGCCGCCGCCAGCCGGCTGGTTGGCCGGCCGCACGGGCGTGGCGCCTCGCAGGTTCCACGCGACGCGGTTCAGCCCGGCCTCCTTCGTGGCCTCGAGCTCGCGAACGACCTTGCCGGTGACGTCCGTGATCGTCAGCTTCACGTCCCCCGCCGGAGCGGCCTTCAGGTAGTAGCTGATGGCCGTGCCGGGCGCCGGGTTCTCGCCGCGGAAGTGCTTGTTGCCCCCGACGGTGATGCTCTGCGTGATGTCCGTTCGCCACTGGACGCCCGGCCGCGGCGCGAACAGCGTGACGTCCGCCTTGCGCACCTCGTCGGTCAACTGCTGGAGCGCCGAGATGTCGTCGGCAATCCAGATGCTCCGGCCGTGCGTGCCGATGATCAGGTCGTTGTCGCGCGGGTGCACCAGGATGTCGTTGATCGGCACCACCGGCAGCCCCGTCATGAACCGCTTCCACTCCTTGCCCGCGTCCAGCGACACGTACAAGCCGTACTCGTTGCCCACGTAGAGCAGGGTGCGGTTCTTCGGATCCTCCCGCACGACGCTGACGTGGCCCGACGGCAGGTTCGCCGCAATCGAGGCCCACGTCCTGCCGTAGTCCTTCGTCACGAAGACGTACGGCTTGTGGTCGTTGGTCCGGTGCGCGTCGATCGATACGTACGCCGTGCCGGCGTCGAAGGCGGAAGCGTGCACGCGCGAGACGTGGGCGCCCGCGGGCGCGCCGGTGATGTTGTCGTACACGTTGGTGAACGTGTCGCCGCCATCGCGGCTCACCTGGAGGTTGCCGTCGTTGGTGCCGGCCCACACGATGCCCGGCACGACCGGCGACTCGGACACCGTCGTGATGACGCTCGTGGTGCCGACGCCGTCGTGCTTGGACGCCATCGGGGCGTCCCCGGCGACGCCCATGATCGGCGTGGTGAAGCGGCTCAGGTTCCTCGTCAGATCCGCGGACATCGTCCACGTGTCGCCGCGGTTGAGCGACTTGAACAGCCGGTTCCCGCCCACCCAGACGATGCGCGGGTTGTGCGGCGAGAGGATCGTGGGCGTGTTCCAGAAGAACCGGAACACCTCGCCCGCCGGCGGCTCGGGCACCACGTTGGACGCGGTGGCAGGCGCCTGCATGCCGAACTGCGCCGCCATCTGCGCCAGCTGCTGCGGGCTGGGCCCCTGCCCCGCCGCCCGCGGCGCGCGCGGCCGGATCGAGACGGTCCGCCCGGTGGCGAGATCGAGGCGGTTCACGTTGCCGTCCTGCGACTCGGCGAAGACCACCGTCCAGTCCGTCGGATCCTGCTGCGTGTAGAAGCCGTCACCGCCGCCCACCCGGTACCAGTCGGAGTTGAGGAGGCCGACGGTGCTCCGCTTGGCGCTCGGGCCGCACCACGATCCGTTGTCCTGCAGGCCGCCACAGACGAAGTACGGCTTCCGCATGTCGGCGCTGATCGCGTAGAACTGCCCGACGGCGTGCGTGTTCACGAAGTCCCACGTGTCGCCGCCGTCGTAGCTCACGTTGAGCCCGCCGTCGGTGCCGTACATGACGTGCTTCGAGTTCTGCGGATCGACCCAGATGGCGTGGTTGTCGCTGTGGGCCAGGTTCTGCAGGGTCCGGAAGGTCCGGCCCCCGTCGGTCGACTTGAACGCCGGCGCCCCGCCCAGGTAGACGGTCTCGGGGTCGTTCGGGTCCACGCGGATCTTGCTGTAGTACATCGGCCGGTCGTTGGTGTTGCTCACCACCCTCCACGTCCGGCCCCCGTCATCCGAGCGCCACACGCCGCTGCGCTTCGGGTCGGGCGCCGCCGGCGCGGCCGGCTGTCCGGGCTGTCCCGGCTGCCCGGGTCGCGCGGCCCCCGCAGCCGCCTGGCCGCCGCCAAACCCCTGCCCTGGCTGGACGGGTTTCCCGTCGGCCGTCACGTTGCCGCCCGTGCCGGCGCTCGGGCCGACCTCCACCTGCGCGTAGACCACGTTCGGCCTGGTGCGGCACAGGTCCACGCCGATGCGGCCGAGGATGCCGCCGCCGTCGGGAAACCCGTTCCCGACGATCCGGGCCCAGGTCTTCCCGCCGTTCGTCGTCTTCCACAAGCCGCTGCCCGGGCCGCCGCCGTTGAACCCGTGGGGCGTGCGGCGGCGCTGGTACGACGCGGCAAACAGCACGTCGGGGTTCTTCGGATCCATCGCCACGTCGATGAACCCGGTGTCCTCGTTGACGAAGTTGGTGTTGACCCACGTCTTCCCGCCGTCGGTCGTCTTGTAGAGGCCGCGCTCCTTGTTCGGGCCGAACAGGTGCCCGACGGCGGCCACGTAGGCGATGTTCGGATTGGTGGGGTGCACGGCGACGCGGCCGATGGACTGCGTCTCGCGCAGGCCCATGTAGACGAATGTCTTGCCCGCGTCGGTCGTCTTGTACACCCCGTCGCCGAACGACGAACTCTGGCGGTTGTTCGGCTCGCCCGTGCCGACGTAGATGACGTTCGGGTCGGACGGCGCGATCGCCATGTCGCCGATCGAGTGGGTCGGATAGGTGTCGAAGATCGGCGTGAACGTCGTACCGTTGTTGACGGTCTTCCAGATGCCGCCGGTCGCGTAGCCGACGTAATACGTGGACGGGTTGCCCTCGACCACCGCAATGTCGTCGATGCGGCCGGCCATGTTGGCCGGCCCGATCGAGCGCCACCGGTACGTCCTGAGGTCGGCGTCGGTCGACGCGTTGATGGGCGGCGGCGCGGGCGGCGGTGCGGGCTGGGCCGCCACCACGGGCGCCGCGGGCGCCGGCGCCGGCGCCTGGGCCGCGACGCGGCCGGACGCAAACAGGGCCACGCCCGCGGCGAGGCCGGCAAGAACGGTCAGACGCAGGGCTGTCCTCATGGTCGGTCTGTCCTCCCCACAGATGAACCGGCGAGACGGAAACGAACGGATCGGGCTGCATTACGACCACCCGGCCCCGGCCGTTTCAGCGCCGGCCGGCTACGGGCACCCGACGGGCGAATGGTAGACTGATCGGCCGATGTCCGTCACGCGAGAACCGCTGTTCACGCCCCGCTTCTTCCTGATGTGCGGGTTCACGTTCACGGTCTTCGTCTCGGCGTTCCAGCTGTTTCCCACCGCCCCGTTCCAGATCCGGCACCTGGGCGGCAGCACGTTCGCCTCGGGCCTGTTCCTCGCCTTCCTCACCTTCGCGTCGGCCTGCACCGCACCGTTCACCGGGTCGCTGGCGGACCGGGCAGGCCTGCGCCGCACGCTCATCATCAGCGGCGTGGCGCTCACCCTCTGCTCGCTGGGCTACGCGGTGATCCCCGACTACCGCGTGATGCTGGGCCTCACGTTCGTGCACGGCGCCTTCTGGTCGGGGCTGCTCACGGCCTCGTCGGCCTACACCACTTCGTTCCTGCCCGTGTCGCGCCGCGCAGAGGGCATCGGGTACTGGGGCCTGGCGTCGGTCATTGCGGTGGGCGTGGCCCCGACGCTGGGCTTCGCGATCTACCGGCTGGGCTGGGTGGCGCTCACCCTGGCCACGGCCCTGCTGAACGCGGTGATGACCGTCATCGCGTGGCGCCTCCCGCCCGAACACGTCCACCGCCACCCGGGGGCCGCGCGCCGGGGCCCAATCCTCGAGTGGCGCGTCCTGGTGCTGTCGGGCACGCTCTTCCTCTACTCGTTCGCCTACGGCGGCATCACCAGCTTCGCGGCCATGTACGCCGAGGCCAACGGCGTCACGCCCACCGCCATCTACCTGGCGGTACTCTCGGCGGCCATCCTGGTCACCCGCCCGTTTTCGGGCACGCTCGCCGACCGGATCGGCTACGTGCGGGTGCTGGTGCCGTGCCTGGCGCTCATCTCGGTGGGCCTGGCCATCCTCACGCTCGGGGGCGCCCGCCACTGGCAGGCGTTGTCGGCGGCGGTCTTCGGCGTCGGTTTCGGCTCGGCGTACCCGATCTACGCCGCGTACATGCTGGACCGGGTGGACGACAAGCGGCGCGGCGCGGCGTTCGGGGCCATCATCGCGGCGTTTGACACGGGCATCGGCACCGGGTCGCTGGCCACGGGCTGGCTGATCCAGCACCACGGCTACCGGGTGGCCTTCGCCATCGGCGCGGCCATCTCCGCGATGGCGATCCCGTACTTCTTCAGTGTGAGGCGGGTGCTGCCGGAACGGACGGTGTAACGCGGGCGCCGCGGCCCAGAATCGCGGCGCCCGCCATCCATCCCACCACGTTCGACGTCGTGCGGAACATGTCGGGAATGGTGTCGACGCCCATGAGCAGGGCGATGCCTTCGACGGGCAGCCCCACCGACGTCAGCACGGGCGCCAGCACGATGATCGCGCCGGCCGGGATGCCGGGCACCGTCAGCGTCGTGAGCAGGACCGACAGGATGACGGTCCCCATCTGCGCCGCCGCGAGGTCGACGGCGTAGAGCCTGGCGACGAAGAGCACGGCCAGCACCTGCGCCATCGCCGCCCCGGTGCGGAACATCGCGGCCGCCAGCGGCAGGTACACCTGCGGCAGTTCCTCCGGCAGCCGCAGCTGGCGCATGCCGTCCATGGTGGCCGGCAGGGCCGCCAGCGACGACCGCGACGCGAACGCCACGGCCACGGCGGGCGCGGACGCCCGCACGAACGCACCGAGTGACTGGCGCCCCGCGACCACGGCCACGCCATAGAGCGCCGCGATGAACACGGCGCTGATGCCCGACATCACGACGATGTAGAACACGAGGGCGCCGGCGGCGCCGACTCCCATCTTCGCGCCCAGCGGCAGCGCCAGGGCGGCCACCCCGACCGGCGCCGCCCGGAGCACCCAGCCCACGAGCACGACCATGGCATCCGCCACGGCGCGCAGCACCTGCAGCGTGGTCTCGCGTGCCGCGGCCTGCACGCGCGCCAGCGCGAGGCCCGCGCCAAGCGAAAACACGATGAGCGGCAGGATGGCGCCGTCGGCGGCAGCCCGGAACGGGTTGGCGGGCACCAGGTCCACCACCCATTGCGCCAGGCCCGGTATGCGCGCGGCCTGGGAGGCCACATCCACGCTCCGCACGTCAGCGCGCAACGCCGCGGCCACGGCCGGGTCGATCTCGAGGGTGGCAAACAGCGGGTACCCGGCAACTGCGGCCCAGATGGCCGCCACGGCGATGCCCGCGAGGAACAGGGCCACGGCCCGCACGCCCACGCGCCCCACGGCGGTCGCGTCCCGCAGCGAGGCCACGCCAAGCACGAGGCTGGCGCAGACCAGCGGGATCACCGTCATCCGGATCGCGTTCACGAACAGGACGCCCACGGGCTCCACGGCGCCCGGCAACACCGCCAGCCACGAGGCGGGCGCAGCGGACGCCGCCAGGCCGAGCCCCAGTCCGATCAGCAGACCGAGCAGAACCTGCGCCGTGTAGGGCATGGTCGTCGCGTCAGCGGGCCGAACGGACCCGCGGCAGCAGGGCGTCCACCAGCACCTCGCCGTCGGCACGCGGCAGCGTCACGCCGCACAGGAACGCCAGCGTCGGCGCGATGTCCGCCGGCGTGGCGCTGCGGAGGTACTCACCCGGCGCGATCCCGGCGCCGTAGAAGACCAGCGGCACCTGCTGGTCGTAGGCGTACGGCGCCCCGTGCCCGGTGCCGCCGGGCGACGACGCGGCGCTGTCGCTCGTGTACAGCCAGTTTGGCCGGTGCGCGATCACGAAGTCGCCGCTCCGGCCCGGATACCAGCTCAGGCGCGCCGCGCGGGCGTGCGGGTCGCCCGCCGCCGCGTGCGCATCGAGGCTCCCGGCGTGGTACGCCGCCGCCACACCCGGCACCGCCCGCAACGCCCGCACCACGGCGTCGGCCGCCGCGGCATTCGCCCGGACGGCGTCACTCACTGCGGGCTCGAGGTAGAGGTCGTTCCCCTGCTGACGCACCCTGGCGGTGGCCAGCCCCAGGGTCCGCTGCAGGGCGCGCTGCACGGCTTCCTGCGTCAGCGAGGTGCGCAGGCGCGCCGCGTCGAGCCCGATCGAGGCCGCACGCTCGGGAATCGACGCCACGCCGTGGTCGGCCGACAGGGCCACGACGTACCTGCCGCGGCCGACCTTGTTGTCCAGGTGGTCGAGCAGCCGGCCGATGGTGGCGTCGAGCCGGACGAGCATGTCCTGCACTTCGTGGCTGTGGGGCCCGAAGTCGTGGCCGACGATGTCGAGGGCGGAAAAACTGATCGCCAGAAAGTCCGTCGTGTCCCGCTGGCCCAGGCTCAGCGCATCGACGGCCGCTTCGCCCAGCCGGCCCAGGTACGCGTCCGACAGGGGACTCGAATCCCACGCCGTCTCCTCTTCATCGCCCGAGGCCGGACCGGTCAGGGCATGCGGGAAGGTCCGCGTCCGGAACGACGCCGGCTTCTCGCCGATCCCGTCATCCTCGAAGAGGTACCGGTCGGCTGCGAGCGCCCGGGTCCACGGCTGCGTCAACTCCGCGTCAATCGGGTTGGCCTTCGCGAACGCCGCGACAAACGGCACCGGTGCCTTCGTGTAGAACGACGACGTGACCGGCGCGCGCACCGACCCGTTGACCCACGTGACCGCGTCGGCACGCCGCCCCGCGAGCATGATGGCCGTCCGCTCCTTCAGCGACAGCGACACCACCCGGCCGGGCCCGGGCAACTGGGCCTGCAGTTCGTCGGCCAGGGTCGATACCTGCAACAGGCGGGGACTGTACGCCCCGGAGGCCTGGCCGCCGTAGCTGACCAGCGTCGCCGACGGATCATCCGCGCAGCGCACGGTCTTCCATTCGGTCGCGTCGAACCACGAGTTGCCGACGATGCCGTGCGTGCGCGGGAACGCGCCGGTGGCGATGGTGGCATGGCCCACGCAGGTGACGGTGTTGGCGTAGGGGTATGCCGCACGCGGGAACCGGGCACCGTCCCGGATCAGGCGCGCCAGCCCACGCGTCCACTGGTGCGCGTACCGCGCCACATAGTCCGCGCGCATCTGATCGACGACGAGGACGACCACGAGCCGGGGTGGAGCCGGGGCTGTGCCAGGCGCGCCCGCGTCGGGCCCGCCGCCGGCGGGCGCGGGCCGCTGCCGGGCCTGCCCGGTGAGGGCCACCACCATCAGGATCGTCGAGAGTGCCAGGATCGTACGGCTGAGTCGTGCCACGGGTCGATGTCTCCTCACGCTCCCGCCTAGAGCGTTCCTTGATAGCTTACCCGCATTCCCGCCTCCAGCCTCTAGCCTCTAGCCTCTAGCCTCTAGCCTCCAGCCCCTAGTACGATGTCCCCCATGCCCCGTTTCAAGCTCACGGTGGAGTACGCCGGCACGCGGTACAGCGGGTGGCAGATCCAGAAGAACGCCCGCACCGTGCAGGGCGAACTGGAGCGGGCCATCCACCTCGCCACCGGGCGCGCGGAGTTCGAGCTGTACGGCGCGGGCCGCACCGACGCCGGCGTGCACGCCCTCGGGCAGGTGGCGCACCTGCAGGTGGACACGCGGCTGGACGCGCCCACGCTGGTCTGGCGGATCAACGACGACCTGCCGGCCGACATCAACGTGCTGGATATCGTCCGCGCGCCGCAGGGGTTTCATGCGCGCCACGACGCGGTGGCGCGCAGCTACGTCTACCAGATCAGCCGCCGCCGCAGCGCGTTCGCGAAGCCGTTCGTCTGGTGGGTGCGCGAAGATCTCCGGCTGGGCCCGATGCGCCAGGCCGCCGGGGCGTTTGTGGGGCTTCGGGACTTCCGGGCGTTCACGGCCGACGATCCCGCCGAGACGTCGACCAAGGTGCAGGTGGACCGCGTGGACCTGGTCGAGCAGGGCCCGCGTCTGCTGGTCCGGGTCGTCGGCTCGCACTTCCTTTGGCGGATGGTCCGGCGCATCGTCGGGGTGCTCGTGGCCGTGGGACGGCGGGAACTGCGCGCCGACGAGGTGCCGTCGCTGATTGCGTCGGATTCGCCGATTCCGGCCCAGCTCACGGCCCCATCGTCGGGGTTGTTCCTCGAACGTGTCTACTATCCGGGCGACGCGCTGCCGGGCCCTGACGAAACCCCTGCCGGTTTCACGGTCCTGTAGGGCGCGAATCCTGGCGATCCGAGTGGTCAAGCCACCAGGGCCGCGCCGCGCCCCGCGCCGCTAGCCGCCGACCGTGACAAGCAGGTAGACTGGAATCCGCCCCTCGTTCCGCAGCCAGGCCGCGCCCGGCGCGGCTGCCTGCCCGTCACTTGCTCGAGGCCATCATGGATACACTCTGGGCGCAGCGGTTCGCACAGCGGACGCAGCGCATGAAGAGCTCGGCGGTGCGCGAACTGCTGAAGCTCACCGAACAGCCCGACGTCATCTCGTTCGCCGGCGGCCTGCCCGCGCCGGAGGTCTTCCCCACGGAACGGTTCGAAGCGGCGATGCGCACGGTGATGCAGACGCTGGGCGCGCGCGCGCTGCAGTACAGCACCACCGAGGGGTACCGTCCGCTGCGCGAACTCATCGCCGAGCGATCGTCGCGGTACGGCATCCGCGTGGAACCGGACAACGTGCTCATCACGAACGGGTCGCAGCAGGCGCTCGACCTGATCGGCAAGGTCTTCCTGAACCCCGGCGACCACGTGATGGTGGAGCGGCCCACGTATCTCGGCGCGCTTCAGGCGTGGAACGCGTACCAGACCGAGTACATCACGGCCGACACGGACCTCGACGGCTACGTGGTCGAGTCCGTGCGCGACCGCATGCGCTGCGGCCCGAAGTTCGTCTACGCGCTGCCGAACTTCCAGAATCCGAGCGGCATCACGCTGTCGCTCGAGCGGCGCCGCGCGCTGCTCGAAGTGGCCGACCACTACGGCGTGCCGATTCTCGAGGACGACCCGTACGGCCAGCTGCGCTACGAGGGCGAGCACCTGCCCTCCATCGTCACGCTGGATTCGCAGTTCCGCTCGACCAACGGCACGCAGTACAGCGGCAACGTCATCTACCTGAGCACGTTCTCGAAGACGCTGGCGCCGGGCGTCCGCCTGGGCTGGATCATTGCCCCGGTCGAGGTGATTCAGAAGCTGGTGCAGGCGAAGCAGGGCGCCGATCTGCACACCGGCACGCTCAACCAGATGCTGGCCTACGAGGTGGCGTCGGGCGGGTTCCTCGACCAGCACGTGAAGCACATCCGCGCGGTGTACCGGGAACGGCGCGACGCGATGCTCGACGCGCTCCAGCGTCACTTCCCGGACGGCGTCACCTGGACGCGGCCGCAGGGCGGGCTGTTCCTGTGGCTCACGTTTCCCGAGGGCATGGATGCCGCCGAGATCCTGACGGCCGCCGTCGCCCGGAAGGTGGCGTTTGTCCCGGGCACGTCGTTCTTCGCCGACGGCGGCGGACGCAACACGGCCCGGTTGAACTTCTCGAACGCCAGCCCGGAGCTCATCGAGGACGGCGTGAAGCGCCTGGCCGACTGCCTCAAGGATCTGCTGCGCCGGCGCTGACGGCCGGACCGCCAGACGGGTGGGCCGCCGCGCCTCCGGGCGCGGCGGCAAACACCGTCCGCTCCGCCAGCCACACCAGGAACGGCATGGCCGCCGCCCACACCACGACCACCGCCGCCAGGCCCGTCGACGCGGAGGGCCCGATCGCGGCGGCCCCGACACGGGCGCCGGCCGCGTAGGCCAGCGGCCCACCCAGGGCGCCGAAGAGCGCCGCCGCCACGTACCGGCCACGCAGCCAGGCCATCGACGAGTCCATCGTCAGCGCCAGATTGACCCATAGGGCCACCATCCAGAGGGCCGAAGGCCAGCCCAGGGCCGCATGAGCCGGGAACGACAGCACACCGGCCAGCACCAGGACCGAGTCTGCCAGGTAGCCGAGGACGCCGGCCAGGGCCGCCAACACCAGCCGGGCAACCCGCTGGCGGCCTCCGGCCGCCGTCCAGGCGCACCCGAACGCGAAGGCCGCCGCCGCCGCCGGCCCGGCCCAGGGCCATCCGGCTGCCGCCCCGCCGACGCAGGCCCACCAGACGCCGTACGACGCCGCCCCGTTGACCACTCCCGGCACCCAGCGCATCACGTCTCCCCCCCTTTTCTATGATGCGGCCGTCTGCCGGCAGGTTCCCTTCATCCTTCCCGGCGATCTGTCGATTACTTGCGCGGACTGGGTCTCCCGACCGGAGGTAGCGGTGTGAGCGCTGATTCCGACGCGATGGCGGTCACGGGCAGCCAGACGGCACAGGGGGGCAGCGTCCGCCTGGCAGCGGCCGTCGCGGAATGCGTGCGTCGCGGCTGGGGCCGCGCCCGTTCGTCGGGCGTCCTCCTGGCGGCGCCGCTGCTGGGGGCGCAGTGGCTCGCCCTCGCGTCCGCCTTCCGGCGCGCCGACCCCTGGCCGTGGGAAGCGGCCGCCGGCGCCGCCGGCGTCACGATCGCGAGTCTGTGGGTCACGCTGCACTACCTCATGGTCCGGCCCCTGGCCCGGAAACTGGGCGGCACGCAGACGCTGCTCCAGGTGTGCCAGACCGGGATCGCCGAGCGCGAGATGATGGTCGGCGTTCTCGAGGAGTCGGGCTCGCGCCTGCGCGCGATCTTCAACAACTCCCCCAACGGCGTCGTGGTGCTGGATCCGGACACCACCTGCCCGATCGACTACAACGACACGATGCCGCGGCTGCTCGGCTACACCCGCACCGAGTTCGGCAGCCTGCCGGCCCAGCGTTACCTCTCGGACATGGCCCACGAGGACCTGCGGGCACACCTCGACGGGGCCGTCCGCGGCTCGGTGGAGCATTTCACCGCGACGTGCCGCACGCGGACGGGCACCACCTTCGACGCGTCGTTCACGGCGCAGATGGTCACCGTCGATGGCCGCCCCGCCGTCTCGTGCATCGTCCGCGACATCAGCCAGGAGCGGAAGGCCGAGCAGGCCCTGCGGCTGACGCACGACAAGATGCAGGCGATGATCTCGGAGCTCGAGCATCGCAACCAGGAGCGGACGACCCTGACCGAGATGGGGGGCGTGCTGCAGGCCTGCGTCACGCTCGACGAAGCGTTCGCGGCCGTCTCCCGGTTCTGCCGGCGCCTCTTTCCGTCCGTGGGCGGCGCCCTGTACGTGTTCAGTCCGTCGCGCAGCGACCTCGAGCTGGCGGCCTGGTGGGAGCCCCCGATGGGCGGCTTCGAGGCGCAGATCGGCCCCTCCGACTGCTGGAGCCTGCGCCGCGGCCAGCTCTATGACCGCACCGACGCGACGGGCAGCCTGCCGTGCCTGCACGTGGGCCAGGACGCGGAAGTGCCGTATCTCTGCGTCCCGCTGACGGCCCAGGGCGAGACGATCGGCGTGCTGCACCTGCGCACCGCCGCGTGGCGGAGCGCCGCGGCGGACGTGCCGGCGCTGGGCCTGAACCGCCCGCTGATCACGGCTGTCTCGGACCAGATCACGCTGGCCGTCGCGAATCTCCGGCTGCGCCAGACCCTGCGCCACCAGTCGATCCACGACCCCCTGACGGGCTGCTACAACCGGCGGTACATGGAAGAGACGCTCCGCCGCGAGATTCCGCGGTCCGCCCGCAGCGGCAAGCCGCTGGCGGTCGTCATGGCGGACCTCGACCGCTTCAAGACGTTCAACGACACCTACGGCCACGAGGCCGGCGACGCGGTGCTGGCGGAACTGGGGCTGCTGCTCCGGTCGTGTATCCGCGCCAGCGACATGGCGTGCCGTTATGGCGGAGAGGAGTTCGCGCTGGTGCTGCCGGAAGCCCCGGTCGAGGGCGCCCTCAAGCGACTCGAGGAGATCCGGCGGCGCGTGAGCGACCTGCGCGTGCACCAGCACGATCGCGTGCTCGGGGGGCTGACGCTGTCGATGGGCCTGGCGGTGACGCCGGACCACGGCAGCGCGCCCGACGACCTGCTGCGCGCGGCCGACAAGGCCCTGTATCGCGCCAAGCAGGACGGGCGCAACTGCATCCGCGTGGCCGGCGCCTGACGCCCGGCGGGGGGCTGGCGGGGCGGGCTACTTCCCGGCCGCGACGTCCTCGAAGGCCTGCTTGAACACGCTGAAGGGCTGCGCGCCCGAGATCCCCTTCTTCACGGCCAGCTGGCCGTCGGCGCCGACGGTGCCGATCAGGAACAGCGGCGTGCCCTGCACGCCGATCTGCATCCCGGCGTCGATGTCGGCGCGCACCTTCGCGGTCATCCGGCCGCCGTCGAGGCACGCCTTGAACGCTGTCATGTCGAGCCCTGCGGCCTGGGCGTGCTGCGCGAGATCCGCCGGGGCGAGCGCCTTCTGGTTCGCGAACAGGCGGTCGTGCAGCGCCCAGTACTTGCCCTGTTCGCCGGCGCAGGCGGCCGCTTCGTGGGCCTTGAGGGCGTTCTTGTGAATCGACTCCAGCGGGAACGCCCGGAACACGTGGCGCACCTTGCCGGTCTGGATGAACTCCTTGTCGATCGACGGGTAGGCGTCGCGGACGAACCGCGCGCAGAACGGGCACTCGTAGTCGGAGAACTCGACGAGCACCACCGGGGCGCCGGCCGCACCCTTGGATGGCGCGCCTGCGATCGGCAGGGTCATCCCGGGCGGCGCGTCCATGATGGCCTTCGGCGCCGCGGGCTTGAGCAGGGCCTTGATCTCGTCGAGGTCCTTCCGCATCGCGTCCTGGGCGGCCTTGAGGGCGGCGACTTCCGCCTTGAGGGCGGCGACGTCATCCGGCTTCTGCGCGCAGGCGGGCCCCGCCGCGGCCAGCAGGAGGCAGCACGACAGGACGGCGGCGGAACACGTGAGGCGATGCGGGTATGCCATCCCCTGAGCGTACGTGCGGCCGCCCGCCTGATCAACCCGAAAAGCACCAGGCAGGGCTGAAGGCCTGCACTACAGTTCGCGGAGCGCGGAGACGATCGGGAGCCGGGCCGCACGAATCGCCGGCGGGAGCCCGCCGAGCAACCCCATCACGAGCGCGTACACCACCCCCGACACGATGAGGGCGGGCGTCACCGCGAACGCGAACCCCACCTGGCTGAAGGTCTGCCAGTTGATCGTGGCTGTCTCGAAGCCGTTGAAGGCCAGGTACGCCACCGTGCCGCCGGCGGCGCCGCCCAGCAGCGCCAGCACCAGCGACTCGGCCAGCACCGACGCGATCACGGGCACGGCCCCGAAGCCGAGGGCCCGCAGGGTGGCAATCTCGCGCGTCCGCGCCGCCACCGCCGAGTACATCGTGTTGACGGCGCCGAACACCGCACCGATCCCCATCAGCACCGCGATCAGGGACCCGAGCGTGGTGATGAGCGTCGAGATGGCCTGCGACTGCTCCCGGAAGTAGTCCGTCTCGCGGACGATCTTCAGGTTCAGGCGCGGATCCGTGGTCAGCGCGTCCTTGAAGCGCGCGAACGCCTCGGGCGATTCCAGCTTGGTGTAGATCGTCTGGTAGGTCGTCCCGCGCTGGTACGCCGGCGCCAGGACGCTGGCGTCGGCCCAGAGCTCCGAGTCGGCCACGGTGCCGCCGGTGTCGAAGATGCCGACCACGGTCCAGAGGGTCTGCCCGAACTTCAGCGTCCGGCCGAGTTCGACGCCGTTGAACTGGGCCGCCGCAGCCCGGCCCGCGATAATCTCGTTGCGCCCGGTTTCGAACATCCGTCCGGCTGTGATGGCGATCGACCGCCGCACGGCGAACGCTGCGGCGCCCACGCCGCGCAACGGCACGTTCGCCGTCGTGTTCGTGGTCCGCTTGGGCAGGTCCACGATCACGAACAGTTCGGCCGACGACACGGGACCGGCCGCGCCCCGCCGCACGCCGGGGGCGTCAGCCACGATCCGCGCATCCTCACGCGAGAGGATGCTCACCATCTCGCTGTCCGCGCCGGACCGCATGACGATGGCCGTATCCGGCGATCCCGTCGACTCCATGGTCTTGCGGAACCCCTCGGCCATCGACAGGACGGCGACGAAGACGGCGACGACGCCGGCAATCCCGACGACGGCCACCAGCGACGACGTCACCCGCTGCCGCATCGTCCGCAGGTTGAGCACGGTCACCACGAAGATCTGGGACACCCAGTTGAGCATGCCGGTCACGTCAGGCCCTCCTCAACGCATCGACGATGCGCAGCCGCATGGCCTGCACCGCGGGCAGGATGCCGGCGACCAGGCCCAGACCCAGGGCGAAGAGCGCGCCGCGGGCCAGGTCGGCCTCCGGGATGAAGAACGCCGGAAAGAGGCCGCCGGTGGGATCGCCGCCGAGCGTCATCAGCCAGGCCAGCGCCAGGCCCGTGCCGCCGCCCAGCAGGGCGATGGCGCACGACTCGAGGAGCACCAGCGTCACGATGAGCCCGTCACCGAAGCCGAGGGTCTTCAGCACGGCGAGGTCGCTTGTGCGCTCGCGCACGGACTGGGCCATCGTATTGCCGGCCACCAGCAGGATCGTGAAGAACACCGCCGTGACGATGGCACGGATGATGGCGCCGATGTCGCCCACCTGCTGGGCGAAGGCCTGCAGGAACGCCTTCTCGGTGGTCGTCTTGGTCTCGGCGAACGAGTTCGCGAACTGCTCGTCGATGCGCTTCGCCACGTCGGGGGCCTTCGCGGGGTCCGCGATCCGGATCACGTACCAGCCGACCAGCCCCTGGCCGAACTGGCGCGCCTCATCGAAGTACTCGTAGTTGAAGAACAGAGGCGTCGTGTCCACGCCCTGCTTGTCGCCGTCGAAGATCCCGCAGACGTTGAACTCCCACGTGGTGGCGCCGTTGCGCTGCCGCCAGATGGTGGCCTGGATGGGCACGCGGTCGCCCACCTTGAACCCGAACCGGTTGGCCGTGGCGCGCCCCACGATGGCGCACGTCCGGTCGTCGAGCCAGCGCTGCCGCTGGTCGGCCGGCATCACGTACTCGGGGTAGAGCTTCAGGAGCCTGGCGGGGTCCACCGGGCACTGCATGAAGAAGTTGCTCGGCTTCTGGTAGATGCCCCCGAACCACGTCTGGTGCAGGACGTCCACCACGCCGGGCGTCGCCTCGAGGCGGTTCTGGTAGCTCTGGGGCAGCAGCTGGATGATCGACACCTTGTGGGTGATGATCAGCCGGTCGTTGCCGGCCAGTTCCACCCCGATGCTGAACGCCGTATTCAGCGCCGCCAGGACGCCGAACAGCACGAAGGCCACGACGATGGACAGGACCGTGAAGATCGTCCGCGTCTTGCGCCGCAGCAGATTGCGCCACACGAGCGGCAGGTACTTCATGCGACCGGCTCCTTCACGAGCTGGCCCTTGTCGAGGTGCAGCACGCGCCGGGCCCGGGCCGCCGCGTGGGGATCGTGGGTGACCATGATGATCGTCTTGCCGTGCTCGCGGTTCAGGGCCTGGAGCAGGTCGAGCACTTCGTCGCCCGACTTGCGATCGAGATCGCCCGTCGGCTCGTCGCACAGGAGCAGCGTCGGGTCGGTGACAATCGCGCGGGCGATGCCCACGCGCTGCTCCTGGCCGCCCGAGAGCTGCCGCGGGTAGTGCTTCGCCCGATCGCTGAGCCCCACCACGGCCAGGGCCGTCTCGACGTGCGTGCGCCGCTGCGCGCGCGAGAGGCTGGTCAGCAGCAGCGGCAGTTCCACGTTGCGTTCGGCCGTGAGCACCGGCAGGAGGTTGTAGAGCTGGAAGACGAACCCGACGTGCCGCGCGCGCCAGGCCGCGAGCCGGCCGCCGGACATCTGGTCGATGCGTTCGCCGGCCACGTCGATCGACCCCTGTGTGGGCCGGTCGAGGCCGCCCAGCAGGTTGAGGAGGGTCGACTTCCCCGATCCCGACGGCCCCATCAGGGCCAGGAAATCGCCCGGCGGGATGTCGAGGGCCAGCCCCTGGAGCACGTCAATCCGCTCACCGCCGCGGTGAAAGACCTTGTGCAGGTCCCGCACCGAGACGAGCGCCTGTCCGACCGCCGCTGCTGCATCCATGGAACACACCTCACTCAGGCCGTTGGGCCGTTGACCCGCCCGGCCGTTCGGCCGTTCGGCGACAGGCTCCGGCCGTCCGCTGCTACTGCCGCACCACCACCGTCCGCCCCGCCGCCAGGTCGGGCGGCCCGTCCACGACGACGCGTTCCCCCACCGCAAGACCGGTGACGATTTCCGTGTCGTCGCCGGAGGTCCGGCCCGGCTTCACGGCGCGCCGCTCGACCGTGTCGCCCGCCACGACGAACACCACGTCCTGGGCGCCGTCCTTGCGCAGGGCCTGGCGCGGCACGACGAGCTGCGGCCGCGCGTCGGCCGGCGCCGGCGCCTCGGACCCGAGAAAGGCGACTTTGACACCCATGTCCGGCAGGATGCGCGGGTCGAGTTGCTCGAAGCCGATGCGCACGAGCACCGTCGCCTTCTGGCGATCCGCCGTCGGCACGGTCGTGATCACGTGGCCGGCCACGGGCCAGTCCGGATAGGCGTCGAGCACCGCCGTGACCGTCTGCTTCGGCGACACCCGGTTGATGAAGCTCTCGTTGACGTCGACCTCGATCTCGAGCGACGACATGTCGACGATCGTGCAGATGCCGGTGCGGGTGAAGCCGCCGCCGGCGGACACCGGCGAGATCATCTCGCCCGGCTGCGCGTCCTTCGACACGGCCACGCCCGTGAACGGCGCGCGGATGACCATGTCGTCGATCTCGGTCCGCCGAAGCGCCACCTGCGCCTCGTTCACCGCCACCTGCTGACGCGTGAGCTCGAGCCGCGCCTGGAGCGCATCCACCTCCGCCTCGGCCCGATCCAGATCCGCCTGGCCGGAGATCCCGTCCTTCACCAGGGCGCGGGTCCGGGTCAGCGTCAGGCGGGCCTCGCGCAACCGGACCTCGGTCTCGGCCGCGTTGCGCCGCGCCGCGGCCAGTTCCGCCTCGGCCAGCTCCAGGTACCGCCGCGAGATCGAATCGTCGAGGCGCGCGAGCACCTGGCCCTTCTGCACGGCCATGCCTTCCTCGACGTGCACCTCGATCACCTTGCCGGTGATCTTCGACGACACGGTGGCCCGGCGCCTGGCGGTGACGTACCCCGAGGCGTTCAGCACGGCCGGCCGGCCCGCCCCGGCGCCGCCGACTTCGCGCACACCCGCCACGGACACCTCCGCCGGCGAGGGTCCGCGCGTCGCCATCCACAACCCCGCCAGGGCTCCCACCACCACGACGCCGACGACGATCACCAGCACCGCCCGGCCCGCCCCGCCCCGGCGGGCGCTCTCATCGATTCGTAACGCACTCAACGACGGTTTGGCTGCCATAGAAGTCCTGCACGCGTACGGGGCGACGCGGCCCCCTCGTACCGTCACCGCCACAGGTCCCGATCCGCCAGATCATACCCCGGCCCGTCAGCGTGTCCCGCACTGGCGCGAGGCCGTCCGCCCGGTGCTCATGGCCAGAGTGACGCATGGGTGCCCCAGGGTGTTCGGGTCTTCCGGTGAGCGGCGGACGACTCCCGGTCAATGGCGGCGCGAGACGCGGTTCAGGGCCCGCGCTGGATCACCGTCACGGTGGCGGGCGGGTTGACGCCGCTCAGGCCCGCCACGATCAGCTCCGCGCGCCGCTCCGCGCCGGTCCCGTTGGCGGCTATCTGGACGTACACGTTGCCGGCGCCTGTCCCCCGGCCATCGCCGAAGCCCGGCGCGATGCTGAGCCAGTCGGCCGTGGCGCGGGTGGTCCAGCTGCAGTCGCCCGGCGTGGCCGTCACCGAGATTCTGATCGGCTGCCCGCCCGGGCTGGTCGTCCCCGAGGCGGCAACGGTGACCTGGGAAGGACTGACCGCGTAGAGGCACGAGGCGGCCGCCTGCTCGACCCGGTGCTGGAGCCGCGCGGCCCCCGAGTCGCCGTACAACAGCAGGTGGCCGAACCGCGACGTCATGGAGGCATTCGGCAGGACCACGTACGGGACAGCCGACGTGCCGGCGCCGCGCGTCGGCAGGTTCAGGCGCAGCATGTCCTCACCCCAGCCGTCCCGCTCGACGGTCCAGCTGCACTCCGGCGCCGTCGTCACGCGCGCCTGCCCCTGGCCGCCTGCGGCGCTGAATCTGGCCGGCCCGGGATCGAACGTGTACTGGCAGGCCGCCGACGCGGTGCCGTCCTGGACAACCGTGATGGTCCTGCCGGCCACGAGGCCGGTGCCGGTGCGCGGGCCGGGATCGGGGTTCGGGGCCACGTGCCCTTCCACGCTGCCGTTTCCGTTGCCGTTCGGGGCCCCTTCCGTCTCGGGAATGATCTCGAACCACGGGGTCTGGCTCGAGAAGGCCCACAGGCAGTCGAACGGGGCGTTCACCATGATCAGGAACCCCGCCCCACCGGCAGGAACCGCTCGTTGCAGTGGCCGCACGTCGAAGGTGCAGTCGGGCCGGATGGCCGCGCCCTCCTGGGTGATCGCCGACGACTGGCCAGCCACGTTCAGCGACGCTGTCCGGGCCGGCAGCAGGGGATTCTGGGCCACCGAGAACGCGACCGTCCCGGGTCCGGAACCGGACGCGCCCCCCGTGATCGTCACCCACGGGGCCGTGACCGCCGCCGTCCACGCACAGCCGGCGGCAATGGTGATCGTGATGGTCCCGGAGCCCCCGGCCGCCGCGAAGTTCTGGGCCGGCGGCGACAGCGTCACACGCGAGCAGTCGGCCGGGGACGGGCGTGTGGGCGATGACGAGTCGCAGGCCATCACGGCTGCGAAGACGCACACCGGAACCAGACGAGGCACGAGACGGCAAGCCATCACCACCTCCCCGTCGGGACGTCGACGTGGGCCCGGCCCCGGCGGCGCACGGGCCGGCCCGCCCGATCAGCAGAGCGGGACGTCCGCCGATTCGGCGGGCGTGCCCGGCACGGTCCACTCGCTGGGGTGAACCGACACGAGGGGGTACTTCTGTCGCAGGGCCACCACGCGCCCGGCGTACTCCGGCTTCGGAAACTCCCGCCTCCGCAGCCGTGCGCGCAGCACACGCAGTTCGTACCGGTAGAGGTCGTTCAGGTACCGGAACACGGTCACGGGCCGTGTGGCAGGCGTCGGGCGAATGCCGTGTGCCGCCAGCTGGTCGAGCACGTCGTGTCGGTACTGGAAGGCCATCCGCACTGATTCTACCGCCCCGGCGCCGGGCCGATGCGCCCGCGTGCCCCGCGGGCCCCCTGCGCCAGCTCCCCCTTTACAGGATGATTGCGTAGTGATATCATCCTGAAAGCAATCGGAGGCGACCATGGTGTCCCGGCTGTTGCGGCTTCTCACCCCCGTCCTCGTCTTCACCCTGGGATGGCTCACGGTTCCGGTCGACGCCGTGGCCGCCAAGGTCTACCACGCCCAGCGCTTCGATGTGTCGATCCGGATCGAAGCGGGCGGCTCGGCCCTCGTCACCGAGCGCATCGCGTTCGCCTTCGGGCCCGACACCTTCACGTCGGTCTACCGCGGGCTCCGACCGAGGCGCACCGACGGCCTCGACATCGTGTCGGTGGAGATGGACGGGCGGACGTTCACGCGGGGCGACGAGGCCTGGCAGTACGAGTTCCGCCGCGAGGATGAAGGCGTCAGGCGCCTGGTCTGGCACTTCGCGCCGGTCTCGGGGTCGGTCCACATCTTCACGTTGACCTACCGCATCAAGGGCCTGGTGCGCCAGGACGATGGTGCGGACGTGCTCGAGTGGTACGCCCTGCCGACGAACCACGACTATCGCATCGACGCAGCGACCCTCCACCTGATCTACCCGGACAACGTCACGCCGCTGCAGTCGCCCACGGTGGACCCGCCGGCACCCGCCGCGCCCGAGGCCGGCGCCGTCCGCTTCGAGCGCACCGGGCTGGGTAAGGACGACAGCTGGCTGGTGCGCGCCGCGTTTCCCGCGCGGGCCGTCACGCCGACGATCCCCGATTGGCAGCGGCGCCAGCGGCAGGCATCGCAGCGGCTGCCCCTGTTCCTGGGCCTGGCAGGCATGCTGCTGTTTGCCGGGCTCGGCAGCCTGACCGTGTTCCGGCTGAATCACCGGGCGCCGGCCGAGCCCGCCCCGCACGCTGAACGGCCCACGCCGCCGGAGAGCCTGTCGGTGACCGTCGGCGCCGCGCTGGCCCAGGGCGGCAGCGTCACCTGGCCCATCGGCCTGGCGACGATCTTCGATCTGGCTCGCCGCGGCGTCGTCGGCATCGAAGAAACGCCGGGCGAAGGGCTCTTCCGCAAGCGGGGCTTCGTCATCACCGCCCGGGACCTGCGTCAGCCGCTCGCCCCCGCGGAACGGGCCGTCTGTGACTTGCTGTTCACCGACAAGTCGGGCGCGCGTTCGTCGCGCAAGATGTCGGAGTTGGCGCAGCTCTTCGGGTCCGCGTCCCGGTGGAAGCGCGTCACCGGCGCGGTCAAGGAAGAACTCCGGGCGCGCGCGTACATCGATCCGGACCGCGAACGGCTCCGCGGACGCGTGACGATGCTGGGTGTGATCCTGATGGTGGCGGGGTTCATCGGGCTCATCGCCGCGGTGCCGTTCGTCCGTGAGCAGGGCGGCGCCGCGCTGATGATGGGCGTGGCCGTCCTCATCGTGGGGCTGGCGGGCATCGGCGTCGGGCAGAGCCTGACCCCGCTGACAGACGAGGCCGTGCGGCGCAGCCACGAGTGGAAGGCCTATCAGCGGTACCTGACCCGCCTGAGCAAGGAGAAGACTCCGCTCGTGCCCGCGGACGGGCTCGACCGCCTCCTCCCGTGGGCGGTGGCCTTCGGCGTCGGGCTGGCGTGGGTCAAGGCCCTCGAGAAACACGGCGTGACGGGGGGGCCGGCCTGGTTCACGGCGCTGGCCGGGGAACCCGCGGCGCACATGCACGCCACCGTGGCCCTGCTGACCGCGGGCGGTGAAGCCTCCCACGCGGTGGGCCATGCCGGCGCCGGTGGCGCCGCGGCAGGCGCCGCCGGCGGGGGATCGTCCGGGGCCAACTAGGAGCCCTTCACGAACGTCTGCCGGAGTTCGACGGGCTTCGTGCGGCTGCGCATCCGCAGGTTGAGCATCTCGACGAACACCGAAAAGGCCATCGCGAAGTAGATGTAGCCCTTCGGCACGTGCTGGTGGAAGCCGTCCACGAGCAGCGAGAACCCGATGAGCAGCAGGAAGCTGAGCGCCAGCATCTTCACGGTGGGGTGGCGCTCGACGAAGTTGCTGATGGCATCGGCGGCCACCATCATCACGGCCACGGCGGCCACGACGGCGATCACCATGACGGCCAGGTCGTTCGACATGCCGACGGCGGTGATGACCGAGTCCAGCGAAAAGACGATGTCGAGCAGGATGATCTGGACGATCACGGACCAGAACTGCGCGTGCACCCTCGCCGCGCCGTGATGCGCCTCCCCCTCCAGCTTCGTGTGAATCTCGTGGGTGCTCTTGGCGATCAGGAACAGGCCCCCGACCCCGAGGATGAGATCGCGACCCGACAGGGCCAGGCTGAACACCGTGAAGAGCGGCGCCGTGAGGCGCATCATCCAGCTGAGCGAGAGCAGCAGCGCGATGCGCATGAACATCGCCAGGAACAGGCCCAGCCGGCGCGCCCGCTGCTGCTGCGACGACGGCAGGCGGCCAGCCAGGATCGACACGAAGATGACGTTGTCGACGCCCAGCACAATCTCGAGCGACGTGAGGGTGAGCAGGGCAATCCAGGTGTTGGGGTTCAGGATCCAGTCGATCATGGTGTTCAACCCACGTAGGAGCGCCGGGCCAGGACCAGGCCCTTGCGGCCCGTCAGCTCGACGGTGATGCGGTGCAGCCCTGGCGGGAGCGCGGGCTTCTCGATGACCACTTCGTACCGCCCCGCCAGGGCCTCACCCAGGCGGCGCAGGGCCGCGACGGGAAAGTCCTGCGTCCGGGCAAAGAACCCGCCGGTGTCGGCCGCGACGCGCTGCAGGCCGACTTCGAGGGCGTGGGACGCGGCGCGCGTCGTGTCGAGACAGAAGACCGTGGTCCGGCTCGCCATGAGCAGGCGGGCGGCCTCGTCGTAGGCCTCCTCGAAGATCATGGGTGCCGACAGCGCTCCAGGCCCGCCGATGCCCACGCGGCCAAACCCGTGGCCGACCACGACCAGCGACTTCGAGCCCGGCACCTGCATCAGCGCCCTGGCCACCACCAGCAACGCCTGCTCCATCGACGACGACGCGCGCCCCGCGCGCCTGTCGAAGTACAGGGCCAGTGACGGCGCGCCCGCGACGGGCACGTCGGCCGGCGGCGCCTGTAACAGGATGCCACGCTCGAGGACCGTGTCGACCAGTGCCCGATCGGCGGTGAAGTCGCACCAGAGCGCCAGATGCATCCCGAAGGACAGCACGGCCACGCGGTCGTCGGGCTGCAGGCCCGCCACCAGCGCGCGCGTGCGGCGCAGCAGGTCGATGAGGCCTTCCATGCGCGTGGGCTCGAAGTCCTTCTGGTAGAGCAGCACCACCTGCCGGCCCGACGGCAGCCCGAGGAGATCCGGGGCCGGCGGCGTCGCGCCGCTGCCCGCCTCCGTCCGCGAGGGCTCGCGATCCGCGACCGCCTGCGTGGTCCATCGCGCGTCGAGCACCTGAACCGGCGTACCATCGACGCGCACGCGGAAACTGTCGCGCGTGAGACCGCGGATCGGCCGGCCGTCGGCTTCGAGCGCGTGCACGTCGATGACGACGCGCGCCACGTCGACCCGCTCCGCGTAGCCCGGCGGCTGAGCGGCGGATGTGCCGGGCAGGGCCAGGTGCAGCGTGGCGGCGCACACCGCGGGCCAGGCGGCCCGGACGAGCCGCCAGCACCGCCCCTTCGCCGCAGGAGGCCTGGATCGCATGATGGCGTCGTCTATCTTACCCGGCCGCGGGTTTGACGCGTCATCCGGGCCGCGCATAACATGCGGGCCCATGGCGAGCGTTCGCGTGTTTGCGCCGGCCACCGTGTCGAACGTGGGTCCCGGCTTCGACGTGCTGGGCTTCGCGCTGCACCGACCCGGCGACACGGTCGAGGCGTGGGCGGACGGAGGCCCCGGCGTCACCATCGCCGCCATCACCGGCGACGGCGGCGTGCTGCCGCTCGACGCCGCCCGCAACGCGGCGGGCGCCGCAGCCGCGGCGGTCCTGCGCGAGGCGCCCCGGCGTCCCGAGGACGGACCAACGCCGGGTATCACCCTGCGGCTGCACAAGGGCCTGCCGCTGCAGAGCGGCCTGGGCAGTTCCGGGGCGTCGGCGGCCGCCGGGGCTGCTGCGGCCAACGAACTGCTTGGGCGGCCCTTTTCGCCGGCAGCCCTGGTGGCGTTCGCCATGGAGGGCGAACGCGCAGCCTGCGGGTTCAGCCACGCCGACAACGTCGCGCCAGCTCTCCTGGGCGGTTTCGTGCTGGTGCGGTCGTACGATCCCCTGGACCTCGTCCGGCTGCCGTCGCCCGACGGGCTCGCCGTGGCGATCGTGCACCCGCACTGCGACGTGTCCACGCGCCAGGCCCGGACGATGCTGGCCGGCCGGCAGGTGCCGCTGGCGCAGGTGGTGGCCAACACGGGCAACGTGGCGGGCCTGGTGGCCGCGCTCTTCCAGTCGAACCTGCCGCTGCTCGGGCGATCGGTGCAGGACCAGGTGGTGGAGCCGCTGCGCGCCGCGCTCATCCCGGGCTACGCCGGCGTGCGGCAGGCGGCCCTCGACGCCGGCGCGCTGGCGTGCGCCATCTCAGGGTCCGGGCCCACGCTGTGCGCGCTGGCCGAAGGAGACGAGGCCGCCGCCCGCGCGGCACAGGCCATGCGCGCGGCGTTCCGGCGCCACGCGGGCCTCGAGTCGGATGCCTGGGTCGGCGGCGTCTGCCCCACCGGCGCGCGGGTAGTGGCCTGATGCGGCTCTCCAGCACGTCCGGCCGTGCGGCGCCGGTGAGTTTCCGCGACGCCATCCGCCAGGGCCTGGCGCCCGACGGAGGGCTGTACCTGCCGGACGGCCTGCCCGTCATCCCGCCGGACACGTGGCGTGCCTGGCGCGGCCTCGCCTTCCAGGACCTCGCGTGCCGGCTGGCCGCGCGGTGGCTCGACGGCGAGTTCCCGCCGGACACGATCGAGCGCCTGACCGCCGACGCGCTCGACTTCCCCGTGCCTCTCGTGCCCATCGGCGAGGCCTGGTCCGTCGTCGAGTTGTTCCACGGCCCGACGCTCGCCTTCAAGGACTTCGGCGCGCGGTTCCTGGCCCGGTTCTTCGGCCAGGTGCTGCACGACGAAGGCGGCCGCGCGACGATCCTGGTCGCCACCTCCGGCGACACCGGCAGCGCCGTGGCCCGCGGGTTTGCCGGCGTGCCCGGCGTGCGGGTCGTCGTGCTCTACCCGGCCGGCAAGGTGTCGCCGTTCCAGGAATCGCAGATGGCGACGATCGGCGGCAACGTCACGGCCGTCCGCGTGCCGGGCGTCTTCGATGACTGCCAGCGGCTCGTGAAATCCGCGTTCCTCGACCCGACCCTGGGCGGCCTGGGCCTGTCGTCAGCGAACTCGATCAGCATCGGGCGCCTGCTGCCGCAGAGCTTCTACTACGCGTGGGCCTGGCTGTCACTCGCGGGTCCGGCTCTGCCGCCCATCGTCTGTTCGGTGCCGTCGGGCAACCTCGGCAACCTCACGGCCGGCGTGCTGGCGCAGCGGACGGGCGTCGCCATCCGCACTTTTCTCGCCGCCACCAACGCCAACGACGTGTTGCCCGAGTACCTCGCCACCGCCACCTACCGTGCCCGGCCCTCCATCCCGACGCTGTCGAACGCGATGGACGTCGGCGACCCGAGCAACTTCGTCCGCCTGCTCGCGCTGCACGGCGGGCAGTGGGCCAGGGTGCGGGCGGCGGTCGAGGGCGAGGTGGTCAGCGAGGAGGAGACCCGGGACGAAATCCGGCGCACGCACGCGGACGCCGGCTACGTGCTGGACCCGCACGGCGCCGTCGCGAGCCGGGCCGCGCGGCGGTGGCGCGGCCGGGCGGGCCAGGACGATCCTGTGGCCGTGCTGGCCACGGCGCATCCCGCGAAGTTCGGCGAGACGATCGCGGCGGAACTGGGTTTCGAGCCCGCGTTGCCCGAACGGGAACGGGGGTGGCGCGACCGGCCGCTCCTGGCGGTTCCGCTGCCTGACACCTCGCCAGCCACCTTCCGCGCGTTCCTGCTCGACACCCACGCGTAGGCCTCGGCGGCCGGCCCCGTCAACAGGCCGCACGCGTCATTTCCGTGCGGGAGCCTTGCGCGCGGCGGCGGCCACGATGCCGCTGAGCCCGACGAGCCCGATGAGATTGGGAAACACCTGAAGGCCGTTCAGCAGATCGCCCCAGGCCCACACGGTGTTCACGCTGGCGGTGGCGCCGATCGGTATGAGCAGGCAGTACACCCACCGGTAGGTCTTCGTGACTCGTCGTCCCAGGAGGTACTCGAAGAACTGCTCGCCGTAGTACGCCCAGCCGATCAGCGTGGTGTAGCCGAACAGGAACGCGCAGAACGCCACCACCCACCCGCCGGCCACCGGCATCGACGCGTTGAATGCCTCGGCCACCACGGCCGTGCTCGTCTGCCCCATCGTCCAGGCGCCCGTGACGAGAATGGTCAGGGCGCTGATCGTCGAGGTGACGAACGAGACCACGAACACCTCGATGACGGCGTTGAGCCCCTGCTGCGTCGGGTTGACGCTGCGCGCCGTGCCGTAGGCCACGGCGGCCGTGCCGTAGCCGGCCTCGTTGGCGTAGACGCCGCGCGCCAGGCCGTAGCGCATCGCGACGATGATGCCGATGCCGGCGCTGCTGCCGGCGGCGGCCTTGAACGAGAACGCCTCGCGCAGCACGTCGGCCAGCACGCCGGGCAGGGCCTCCACGTGCGTCACGATGACGACGAGCCCCCCGAGGAGATACAGGGCGACCTTCAAGGGCGACAACTTCTCCGCCGCGCGCCCGATCGACGTCACGCCGCCGATGATGACGGCCCAGGCCAGCACCGCAATCGCAACGCCCGACACCCACGTGGGAATGGCGAACTGGCTGTGCAGGACGATCGCCATCGAGTTCGGCTGGGTGAACGGCGTGGTGAACAGGGCGGCCACGGCGGCGATGAGCGCGTAGGCCGCGGCGAGCTTCGGCGACTTCAGGCCGTCGCGCAGGTAGTACATCGGCCCCGACGAACTGCCCCGGGCGTCGGCCGCGCGGAAGGTGACGCCCAGCACGGCCTCGGCGAACTTGACGGCCATCGCCACCGCGCCATAAGCCCAGATCCAGAAGAGCGCGCCGGGCCCGCCCGAGACGATTGCCGTGGCGACGCCGGCGATGTTGCCCGTGCCGATCGAGGCCGCCAGCGCCGTCATGAACGCCTGGAAGGGCGACAACGATCCCTTCGCGCCCTCGGCCTGGCGGGGCACGATCGTGCGCGCGGCTTCCGCAAAACGCCGGAACTGCACGCCGCGTGTCCGGATCGTCAGGAACAGGCCGGTGCCGAGCAGCAGGATCATGAGCGGCCCGGGCACTGGCCCCACCGGCGACGACCACGGGCCCCACACGAAATCGCTGGCCGAGAAGATCGCGCGCCGGATCCATTCGAGCATAGGCACCCTTCGGAGTCAGCAGCGGCCCGGCTGCCGGTTTCAGGGTAACATGGACCCTTCATGTCCACAGCGCCGCGGGTGCAGAGGTTCGATCGGTCGATCGTGGAGGGACGCCTGCCGTCCGCGGTCTGGAAACTGGCGTGGCCGACGATGCTCCAGAACGTCGTGGCGGGCCTCCAGGGCATGATCGACCACGCGATGGTGGGCCACTTCGTGGGCTACACCGCCAACGCGGCCATCGGCGTCAGCTGGCAGATCTTCCTCGTCGTCATCGTCTTCATCGCGTCGCTGTATTCGGGCATGGGCGTCCTGGTGGCACGCTTCACGGGCGCCGGCGAGCCCGACAAGGTGAACCGGGTCGTGCACCAGGCGTTTCTCACGTCGCTGGCGCTGTCGGCCATCCTGGCCGTGGCCGGATACGTGCTCGCGCCGTACCTGCTGGACGTGGTGCGCGCCTCGGCACCGGTGAAGGCGGAGGCCCTCCCCTTCCTGCGGACGATGTTCGTCGGCAACGTCGGGATGCTGGTGTTCTTCATGGTCGGCGGCGCCCTGCGCGCGGCCGGCGACGCCCGCACGCCGCTGCGGCTGGGCATCACGGCCACGGTGCTCAACGCCGTGCTGAACCTCGCCCTGATTCCCGGCCTGGGCCCGATCCCGCGCCTGGGGCCGTTCGGCGCCGCGCTGGGCACGGTCACCGCCAATCTCGTCGTGGCCGCGGTCGCCAACGCGTGGATCCTGTCGGGCCGGCTGGTGGTGCGCATCCCGCGGCCGCTGTCGTTCACGCCCGATTGGGACATCATCCGCGCCATCTTCCGGTTCGGCCTGCCGACCGGCCTGCAGGGCATCGCGATGAACGTGGCCGGCGTGCTGCTGCTGCGGTTCATGGGCGGGCTGGCGCACAGCGCCGAGGCCCAGGCCGCGTACGCGGTGGGCTACACCGAGCTGTTCTCGCTGATCACCTGGACGTCGGTGGGGTTGATGAGCGCCACCGCCACGATCGCCGGCCAGAACCTCGGTGCGGGCCGGCCCGAACGCAGCATCGAAGGCGCCCGCGTGGCGTCGCGTATCGGCCTCACCGTGGCGGCTCTCGTCGGCCTGGCGTTCGTCGTGGTGCCCGCGCGCCTGCTGTGGCTGTTCGGGATGACGGACCCGCACGTGCTCGAGATCGGCACCTCGCTCCTGCGGTTCCTCGCGGTGTCGGGGTTCTTCATCACGGTGGCGCTCACCTACACGGGCGCCCTGCAGGGAACGGGCGACACGAAGAGCCCGTTCTACATCTCGCTGGCGAGCCAGATCGCCGTGCCGATCGGCATGCTGTTGGCCATCCAGACGGTCCGTCCGCTGGTGCACACCGACATCTGGCTCGCGATTGTGTGCGGCCACTTCCTGCGCTGCGCGCTGACCGTGTGGCGGTTCCGGCAGGAACGCTGGCGGGGCATTACCGTCGACCTCGGGACCGCGCCGGCCGGCTAGCCGCGCCGCGGGCCCCGGCCCGCACCTGGCGCAGCAGGCGGGCGAAGTCCTCCGGCAGGGGTGCCGCGACGACGATCTGCTGCCCCGTCACCGGGTGCTCGAATCCGATCTGCCACGCGTGCAGGGCCTGGCGGCCGAACGCCGGCAGGCCCGGGGGATCGGCCGGCGCCCCGAACCGGTATTGGCGTTCGCCGACGAGCGGGAATCCGCGCAGGCCGGCCTGCACCCGGATCTGGTTGCGTTTGCCGGTGACCAGGCTCACCTCGACGAGCGTGGCCGCCTCGAACCGCTCGAGGACGCGGAAGTGGGCCACGGCCTCTCTCGCGCCGGCGTCGCTGGCGTGCGCCCGGCGCTGGCGCAGGGCCGCCTTGTCCCAGGCCAGCGCATCACGCCAGGTGCCGCCGTCGTCCGGGATCACGCCCTCGACCACCGCCTGGTACCGCCGGATGGGCGTTCGCGCCTCGAACTGCGCCTTCAGGTGATCGCGCGCGGCGGGCGTCCGCGCGAAGAGCACGAGGCCGCTGGTGTCGCGATCGATCCGGTGCACCACGTAGGCGCGGGCACGCGGCAGGTGACGGTAGCGGTCGCGCAGCAGGTCGAGCACCGTCGGCTCCGGCTCGCCGCCTGGGAGCGGCTCGACGATCAGGCCCGGCGGCTTGTCGAGCACCACCACCGCCTCGTCCTCGTGCACCACAGCCACGGTCGCGCGGACCTCGGCCACGACCCGGTCCGCCACGCGAGCCGACCCGGGCCGGTCCATCCAGATCCCGATCCGGTCACCGGCTTCGACGCGGTACGCGGCCGACGATCCATCAGTTTCCGCGCCGTTGACGAAGACCTTGCCGCGCTCGAGCCACGCCGCGGCACGGCTGCGCGATCCGGCCCCGGCGTGCCGGGCCAGCCACAGGTCGAGCCGCAACCCGGCCTCGCCGGCGCCGATTGTGTGCTCCTGCATGCGCGCTCCGGGGAGAGCATACCTCGGGAATTGGGTAGAATCGCGGGCACGATGGCCGCCTCAGACGCTCCGGCTCCGCCGCCGACCCCCGCGACACGCGTCGCGGCGCTGGCCGTGCACGTGTTTACCGCCAGCGGCGCCCTGCTCGGGTTCCTGGCCCTGCGGGCCGCGCTCGGCGGGGACCTGCGCGCGGCCTTTCTGTGGCTGATGGCCGCCACCGCCGTGGACGCCGTGGACGGCGTGCTGGCGCGCGCGGCCCGCGTGCGCGACGCGGCGCCCCACATCGACGGGGCGCGGCTCGATGACGTGGTGGACTACGTCACGTACGTGTTCGTGCCGGCGGTCATCGCGTGGCAAGCCGGGCTCCTGCCCGCGGCCGCGGCGCTGCCCGTCACGGCGGCCATGCTGGTCTCGAGCGCCCTGGGCTTCAGCCGGAACGACGCGAAGACGGAGGACCACTTCTTCACGGGCTTCCCGTCGTACTGGAACATCGTGGTCTTCTACCTCGCGGCCGGCGCGTGGCCGCCCACGGTGAACGCGGGCATCCTGCTCACGTGCGCGGCGCTGGTCTTCGTGCCGATCCGCTACGTGTATCCGTCGCGGACGCCGGTGCTGCGCGGGCTGACCAACGCCCTCGGCGTGGCGTGGGCCGGCGGGATGGTCCTGCTCGCGCTCCAGTTGCCGGTGGTGCACCGGGGCTGGCTGCTGGCATCGCTCGCCTATCCGGCCTACTACACGGGGCTGTCGCTGGCGCTGCATGCGCGCCGCCCGGCACGGTAACCGGCGAGCGCCTGCGGGCGGCGTATAATCAGGGACTCGCATCCCTCAAGGAGTCCCAGATGGCCCAGGCCGTGCCCCAGAACTACCGGAACCATGCCCGTCTCCTGCCCGCGTACCACTTCGTCGCGTTCCCGCTGTTCGTGATCAACTTCTTCTACGCGCTGTACCAGGCCGTGGCCGGGGCGTTCGCCTGGGCCGAAGTCGTCGCGCTGGCCGTGGCCGTCGCGCTCATCATCCTGTTCTTCGTGGCCCGCGTGATGGCGTTGACCGTGCAGGATCGGGTCATCCGGCTGGAGGAACGGATGCGGATGCGGACGCTGCTGCCGGCGGATCTGCAGGGCCGGATCGACGACTTCACGCCGAAGCAGTTGGTGGCGCTGCGCTTTGCCAGCGACGGTGAACTGCCGGCCCTGGCGCGCAAGGTCCTCGACGAGAAGATCGAGGATCAGAAGGTGATCAAGCAGCTGATCACCTCGTGGCGCGCCGACTACCTGCGCGCCTGACCCGCCCTGATCGGACACGGGCGCCGTTGCGGGCGCCCGCGATCACTTCGTCCGGCTGAGTTCCTCGACGAGATCCTGCCAGCCGCGCGCCCAGCCGGCGGCATCGATGCGGCGCGCCTCGTCCTCGGTGTAGGCGAAGTAGTTGTAGCCCTTCGGGCTCGTCCGGTCCTTCGGCGAGGCGAAGTGCACGTCCTCGACGCGGGCCCAGCCCTTCCCGCCGGCGAACTGCACGTAGAACTGGCCACCGCCCCGCAGCGCGTCGCGGTCCGTGGCGAGACAGCCCAGGTCGTCGTAGAGGCGGGCGGACCCGTCGATGTAGGCGACCTCGGCCGCCGCGTCAAGCGAACCGATCGTCTGCCGGCAGCGCACGCACACATCCTGCCCCAGCCGAATCGGCACGGGTGCGGGCACCGACGCGCCGCACGCGGAGACGAGCACGGCGAGGAGCACGGCCAGGGCCAGGCGCGGAGGAATCGAGCGGCTCACGGGAGTCCCTTGTCTCGGTGGCGGCTGCCACAGCCGCCTGCGTGTTACCTTACGTGAGGCACGACCAGGATTCAACCTGCGGGAGCACGACATGATCAACGTCCGCACGATCACGTATGGCAGCAACCCCGGCTGGCCCCTCGACAAGGCGGCGCTGGCCGACGCCGGCCGCGTGGCCCGGGCCGTCCGCCAGGCGATCGAGTCCGGCGGGCACACCGTGCAGACGACCCGGTACGCGTCCTGCCCGTTCGGCGACCTGGTCAGCGCGGAGGGCGTCGTGGCCTTCGCCCGCGAGCTGCAGGCCCGGGCCCTGGCCCACGGGTTCGATTTCGTCACGATCGGGCCAGCCCGCCCGTCCGACAGCGCCGATCACTTCCGTGCGATCCCCGACGCGCTGGCGGCCACCACCGCCGCGTTCGGTTCGGCCCTCATCGCCGACCGGGCAGCCGGGCTCGATGTCGGCGCCGTGCAACTGGCGGCGGAGATCATCCACCGCTGCGCGGGCATCGGCACCGACGGGTTCGGCAACCTGCGCTTCGCGGCGCTGGCGAACGTGCCGCCGGGCGTGCCGTTCCTGCCGGCGGCCTACCACGACGGCGGGGCGCCCGTGGTCAGCCTCGGCATCGAGGGCGCGGCCGCGGCCGTCCACGCGTGCTCGGAAGCCGCCACCCTGGACGACGCGCGTGACCTGCTCGTGGCGCGCGTCGAGATCGAAGCCCGCCGCCTGGCATCGGCGGTCGAGCGCGCGCTGGCGGGAACCGGCGTGGCCTTCGGCGGCATCGACTTCTCGATGGCGCCGTACCCGGAGGCCGCCCGTTCCCTGGGCACGGCCATCGAACGCCTGATGGGCGGCCGGGCCGGCGAGGGCGGCACGCTGGCCGCGGCCGCGTGGCTGACCTCCGCGCTCGATCTGGCCGTCTTCCCCCGCGTGGGATTCTGCGGGCTCTTCCTGCCGGTGTTCGAGGACGCCATCCTGGCCGCCCGGGCGGCCGAGGGCGCCCTGACCACCTCCGACCTGCTGCTGTCGTCGGCCGTGTGCGGCACGGGCCTCGACACGGTGCCCCTGCCCGGCCGGGTGTCGGCACCGGAACTGGCGTCGATCCTGCTCGACATCGGCGCGCTCGCCCTCCGGCTCGACAAGCCGCTGACCGCGCGACTGATGCCGATCCCCGGCCGGCGCCCGGGCGACCCGGTGGTCTTCGACTTCCCGTACTTCGCCCCGACACGCGTGCTGGAACCGCGCGCGGCGGGGCTGGGCGGGCTGTTCGCCGCAGCGGGACGCGTGCCGATCGCGCGGCGGACCGGCGGGGCCGCGTGAGCGCTGGCGCCTGCGGCGGCGCTGCGATACGCTTAGAGGTTTGAGGGTGATGACGTGGCGATTGACTTCGATCAGATCGAACGCGACGCGCTGACGGGGCTGGCGGCGGTGGCGACGACGGCGGCGCTCGCGCAGTGGCGCCTGGCCCACCTCGGCAAGAGCGCGCCCGTGATGCTCGCGATGGGCTCCCTGGGCACGCTGCCGAAGGAGGACCGGAAGGCCTTCGGCCAGCGGGCCAACCAGGCCCGCCAGGCCGTCGAGCAGGCCTACGAGGCCGCCGCGGAACGGCTGCGCCAGGCCGAACTGGAACGCGAGATCCAGGCGGGAGCCCTGGACGTGACGCTGCCGGGCCGCCCGCGCACGCGGGGCCGCCTCCACCCGGCCACCCAGGGCCTGCGGCGCATCTACGCGATCTTCGCGGAAATGGGCTTCCAGATCTACCGGTCCCGCGAGGTCGAGACCGACGAGTACAACTTCGGGCTGCTCAACATGCCGCCGCACCACCCGGCGCGGGACATGTGGGATACGTTCTTCACGACGGCGCCGAACGTCATCCTGCGCACCCATACGTCGCCCGGCCAGATCCACGTGATGCGCGACCGGTGCCCGGAGCCGATCCGCGTGATCCTGCCCGGCATGTGTTACCGGTACGAACAGATCACCGCCCGCAGCGAGATCCAGTTCTACCAGGTGGAGGGCCTCGCCATCGGGACGCACGTCACGATGGCCGACCTGAAGGGCACGCTCAGCGGCTTCGCCCGCGCCCTGTTCGGGGAGCGGGTGCGCACGCGGTTCCGCGCCGACCACTTCCCGTTCACGGAGCCATCCGCCGAGATGGACGTGGAGTGTTTCGTGTGCGAGGGCAAGGGCTGCCCCGTCTGCAAGCGCAGCGGCTGGCTCGAGATCCTCGGCTGCGGCATGGTGCACCCGGCCGTGCTGCAGAATGGCGGCTACGACCCCCGGAAGTTCTCGGGCTTCGCGTTCGGACTCGGCCCGCAGCGCATCACCATGCTGCTGCACAAGATCGAGGACATCCGCGGGTTCCTCGCCAACGACGTCCGTTTCCTCGAGCAGTTCTAGGAACGGTTCAGGGTTCACCCCTCGACGTTGCTCGGGGTGACCCTGAGCTTCGGCAAAGGGTCAGGGTTCACGGTTCACGGTTCAGGGTTCGGGATTCAGGGCTGCCGTCCATGCGAGTACCACTGTCTTGGCTGCGTGACTTCGTTGACATCACCGACACACCCGAGGTGCTGGCGTCGCGCCTGACGTTTGCCGGTCTCGAAGTCGAAGAACTGGAGTTCGTCGGCCTGGCGCCGGCCGAGGCGCCCATCGACGGGCTGTCGGCGACCGGCCGCCGCGGCCAGCGCGCGAAGGGCCTGGCCTGGGATCCCGCGAAGATCGTCATCGCGAGCATCCTCGAGGTCATGCCCCATCCGAACGCCGACCGCCTCACGCTGCTCCGCCTCGACGACGGATCGGGCGACGAACAGGTGGTGCTGACGGGGGCGCCGAACATTTTCCACCTCAAGGGCACCGGGCCGCTGGCCGCGCCGTTGAAGGTCGTCTTCGCCCGGGAAGGTGCGGTCATCTACGATGGCCACAAGCCGGGCCGCGAACTGACCACGCTGAAGAAGGCGAAGATCCGCGGCGTCGAGTCGAAGTCGATGGTGTGTTCGGAGAAGGAACTGGGCATCTCCGACGAGCACGACGGCATCATCCTGCTCGACGGCGCCGCGCCGGTCGGCGTGGCCGCCTGCGACTACCTCGGAGACGCCGTGTTCGAGGTGAAGATCAACCCGAACATGGCGCGCAACGCCAACGTGCTGGGCCTCGCGCGCGAGATCGCGGCTATCACGGGCCGGCCCCTGCGCCGGCCCGACACCCGCGTGCAGGCCGGCGGCCCGCCCATCGACGGGCGCATCGCCATCGACATCCGCACCCCGGCGCTGAACCCCCGCTTCGTGCTGGGGCTCATCGAAGGCGTCACGATCGCTCCGAGCCCATACGAGGTGCAGCGCCGGCTGCGCCTCGTGGGCACGCGCCCCATCAACAACCTGGTCGACGCCACCAACTACGTGATGTTCGAGCTTGGCGAGCCGCTGCACGCCTTCGACTGGGACGTCATCCAGCGCCGCGCGGGCGGCCGGCGCCCGACCATCATCACCCGCGTGAACGAACCCGGCGAGACCCTGACGACCCTGGACGGCGTCGAACGCAGACTCGACCCGGACACCGTCCTGGTGTGTGACGAAGCTGGCGCGCTGTCGCTGGCCGGCGTCATGGGCGGCCTGGAGTCGGAAATCACCGATGCCACGACGAACGTGCTGCTCGAGGGCGCGGCGTGGGACTACATCAACATCCGGCGCACGGCCAAGGCCCAGGGCCTGCCCTCCGAAGCGTCGTACCGCTTCTCGCGCGGCGTGCACCCGTCGCTGGCCGAACCCGGGGTCACGCGCGCGCTCGAGCTCATGCGCCAGTGGGCCGGCGGCACCGTCTGCCAGGGGCTGGTGGACAACTACCCGCAGCGTCCGGCCGCGCCCGTCGTCGAGATCGGCACGGCCTTCGTGGCGCGCCAGATGGGCGTCCGGCTGCCGGCTGAGGAAATCATCCGGATTCTCGAGTCACTCGAATTCACGTGCGAGCGGCTCGGCATCGACGAAGGCGGTGACGAGACCATCCGGGTCGCGGCGCCCGACTTCCGCCTCGACATCGGCACCGGGGTGATCGGCCAGGCCGACGTGCTCGAAGAGATCGCCCGCGTCTACGGCTACGAACGTATTCCGGAGACGATGCTGGCCGAGGTGATTCCCGAGCCCCACGTCAACCGCGCCCTGGTGCTCGAGGAGCGGGTGCGCGACGTGCTGGTCAGCCTGGGGATCCAGGAGATCGTCACCTACTCGCTCACGTCACCCGAGCGCGAAGCGCGCCTGCTCACGGAGCCGCAGGCCGGCGAACCGCCAGCCTACATCCGCCTGGCAAACCCCATCGTCGTCGACCGCGTGGTGATGCGGCGCGAGTTGCTGCCGGGCATGCTCGAGGTGGCAGCGTCGAACGTCCGCCACGCCGACCGCCTGGCGCTCTTCGAGCTGGGACCGGTCTACCTGCCCGTGCCGGGCGCACAGCTCCCCGACGAGCCGGTGCGGCTGTCCCTGCTGGTGACCGGGCCACGCAACCCGATGGGCTGGCAGCCCGCCGATCGCGAGGCCATGGACTTCTACGACCTGAAAGGCATCGTCGAGGCGCTCGTCGATGCGCTGCACGTCCCGCAGGTCACCTGGGACACCGGCACACACGCGGCGCTCACGCCCGGGCGGACGGCCCGGCTGGCCGTGGCCGGGCAGGCCGCCGGCTGGATCGGCGAGCTGCATCCCGCCGTGGCGGCCCGGTTCGATCTCGCGGGCCGCGTGCTCGTGGCGGAACTCGACGTGCCGGCGCTCACCGGCGCCGTCGGCGACCGCCACGCGGTCGTGCCGGTGTCCTCCTATCCTGCCGTCAAGGAAGATCTGGCAGTCGTCGTTGACGAAGCGGTGCCGGCGGCGCGGGTCGTCGAGGTTGCGCGGGCGGCAGGCGGGCCGCTGCTGGCGCGGGTGCAGTTGTTCGACGTGTTCCGCGGCGGCCAGATCGAGGCCGGCAGGAAGAGCCTGGCGTTCAGCGTCACGTACCAGGCCCCCGACCGGACGCTCACCGACGCCGAAGCGGCGAAACTGCGCGCCCGGATCGTGAAGGGGCTGGCCGACGAACTCGGCGCGGTCCTGCGGGGCTGACGCGACGGCAGCTCGTCTGGACCACGGCGGCGCCCGTGCTCAGCGCGCCGCCGCGCCGCCGCCCGTGATCACCGCACCCAGGAACCGCTCCACGGCGTACGTGCTGATCTGCCCGCACGGTCCCCGCAGGAAGTAGTCGCACGCGTGGCTGGCCCACGGCAGTTCCACCAGCAGGTGCGGGACGCCGGCCCCGCGCAGCTGCCGGGCCAGCCGGCGGCTCTGTTCCTTGTCCACCAGTTCGTCGGGCGTCCCGTGAACCAGGAGCGTCGGCGGCGTCGCCGGCGTGACGTAGTTGATCGGTGATGCCATCTCGTAGCTCGCCCGCCGCTCGCGCAGGTGCCCGCCGATGTAGGTGGCCAGCGTGGTGGTCGAATCGTACACCTTCGGATCCGCGGGGTGCGTGTAGCCGTACACCAGGTCAGTCGGCCCGTAGAAGCCCACGACGCCGCGCACGGCCGGATCGCGGCTGGTGTAGGCCGCCAGCAGCGCCAGCTGCGCCCCGGCGGAACGGCCGACAAGCACGACGCGCGCCGCATCGGCATGCAGATCCCCGGCGTGGCTCTTGATGGCTGCCAGCGCGGCCGCCACGTCGTCGCGCGCCGCCGGGAACGGATGGGCGGGCGCCAGGCGGTAGTCCGTCGAGGCGACCAGGAAGCCGCGCTGGGCGAGGTAGCGGCTCAGGCCGTCGAATTCGTGGCGCGTGCCGCCACGCCAGCCGCCGCCATGAACGACCAGGACCACGGGATAGGGGCCGGGACCCGCGGGCGGCCGGTACACGTCGAGCGCCAGCTCAACGCCGTCCACTTCGCGGAATACGATCGCGGACGGCTCCAGATCCGGCACAGACAGGCCCCGGAAGAGATCCGCCCACACGAGCGGTGACGGCCGGGAATCCGGCAGGGTGGCCGCTGATGAGCCGAACGCCCGGGCCAGTTCCGCGGGCACCACGGTCGCCACCGTCCAGGCGCGGGCCAGCGGCACCAGCGCCATGCCGGCCGACGCCAGGGCAAGTACGGCGATCCAGGCCGGCCTGGCCGCCCACCGTGCCAGCACCGCGACCAGCAAGGCGGCCGCGACGATCCACGCGCTGCCTTCGCTGGCCGCCACGCGGACCTTGAACAGGTGGTACGACTGGGCCGGCGCCACGGCCGCCACGGCGCTCCAGAACACGAACCCTGTGAGGCCAATCGCGGCCCAGCCCGCGAGCCGCGAGCCGCGCCGGGCCCTCCCCGGCATCACAGGGCCCTCGGGTTCGAACCTCCCGCCGGTTTCGGCAGGTCGGCCTTCGGCGGCTCGGGGGTGAAGTCCTCGCCGGGGTTGATGAACCGATCCTGTTCGAACCGGTACTGCTTGTCGTAGAGCTGCCGGTATCGTCCCTGCAGGGCAAGCAATTCCTGGTGCGTGCCCCGCTCGACGATCTCGCCGCCCTCGAGCACGAGAATCTGGTCGGCGCTCTGGATGGTGGACAGGCGGTGCGCGATGACGAACGTCGTGCGGCCCGCCCGCAGGCGCCGCAGGCCGTCCTGGATCAGGGCCTCGCTTTCGCTGTCCAGGCTGGACGTGGCCTCGTCGAGGATGAGAATCCGTGGATTCGCCAGGAGCGCCCTGGCGATGGCCACGCGCTGGCGCTGGCCGCCCGACAGGCGCACGCCGCGTTCGCCCACCACCGTGTCGTACCCCTCGGGGAAGCCGGACACGAACTCGTCGCAGTGCGCCAGGCGGCTCACGGCCACGATCTCGTCGCGCGTGGCGCCCGGCTTGGCGTACGCGATGTTCTCGGCCACCGTGCCATCGAACAGGAAGTTGTCCTGGAGGACGATGCCCAGATGCGACCGGTAGTCGCGGAGCCGGACCGACATCAGGTCGTGGCCGTCCACGGACACCGCCCCCTGGCGGGGCCGGTTGAACGTCATGATCAGCGAGATCAGCGTGCTCTTGCCGGACCCGCTCGACCCGACCAGCGCCGTGGTGGTGCCGGCCACCGCCTCGAACGAGATGCCCTTCAGGACCGGTACGCCCTCGGTGTACTCGAACGACACGCCGTCGAACCGCACCGCGCCCGCCAGGGCGGGCAGCGGAATCCGCCGGGCATCCTCTTCGTCCTCGGTGGCCATCCGCTTGATCTCACGGATGCGATCGAGGCCCGCGAACGCCTCGGTCAGTTGCGTGCCGATCGACGCCATCTGGATGAGCGGCGCGGCGGTCAGGCCGGTGAAGAACAGGTACATGACGAAGTCGCCGAGCGTCATCTCGCCCGCCAGAATGGCCCGGCCGCCCACCGCGATCATCACCACGCCAATCACGCCGACAATGACCGTGGAGCCGGCGGTGACGGCGGAAATGCCCGTGATGGTCTTCGCGATGTTGTTGAACAGCCGGTAGACGCCGTCCGAGAAGATCCGTTCTTCCCGCTCCTCGGCGACGTAGGCCTTGACCACGCGCACGCCGCCGAGGGCCTGGTTCAGGCGCCCGGTGACCTCGGCCTGGATCTGACCGCGTTCACGGAAGATCGGCCGCAGCTTCTTGAAGGCGTACGCCATGCCGCCGCCGAAGACGATCAGGATGGCGAGCGTGACGGTCGTCAGGTGCCAGTTGAGCCAGAAGAGCACGGTCAGGGCCAGCGCCGCTTCGACGATGCCCCCGGTCAGCTGGACAAGGCCGGTGCCGATCAGGTTCCGGACGCCCTCGGCATCGTTCATGATGCGCGAGATGAGCTGGCCCGCTTGGGTGGTGTCGAAGTACCGCACCGGCAGCCTGAGCACGTGCGCGTTGACGCTCTTGCGCATCTCGGCGATGGCCCGCTGGGCGGCCACGCTCAGCAACTGCGACAGCGAGAACGACGTGACGGCCTGGACCGCGGTGGCGCCGGCGGCGGCGGCCGCCAGCCACGGGAGCAGGTCCACCCGCTGCTTGCCGATCACATCGTCGACGAGGAACTTGGAGGTGGCCGGCAGCACGAGCCCAACGAGGCGGTTCACCAGCATCAGGCTGAGGCCGAGCGCCAGCCGCCAGCGATGCTGCCACACCAGGCCACGGGCCTCCTCCCAGACCTCCGACCAGCGGAACTTCTTGGGCATGAAGACACGGTACTAGAGGCCAGGGGCTGGAGGCTAGAGGCGTGGGGCGTGGGGCGTGGGGCGTGGGGCGTGGGGCTTGGGGCTTGGGGCGTGGGGCGTGATCCCTTCTTGCTTCTTGCTTCTTGCTTCTGTCAGCGTAAGTACCCATGCGCCGCATCCTCCACGTCGACATGGACGCGTTCTACGCGTCGGTCGAGCAGCGGGACCGGCCCGAGCTGCGCGGGCGCCCGGTCGTGGTCGGCGGCCGGCCCGATCAGCGCGGCGTCGTGGCCGCGTCGAGCTACGAGGCCCGGGCCTTCGGCGTCCGGTCGGCGATGGCCATGGCCCGCGCGGTCCGTCTCTGCCCCGATCTCGTGATTGTCCGTCCCGACTTCGCCAAGTACCGCGCCGTGTCCGCTCAGGTGTTCGAGATCTTCCGCTCCGTGACCCCGCTGGTTGAAGGCCTGTCGCTCGACGAGGCGTACCTCGATGTCACAGAGAACGCGTGGGGCGAGCCGCTCGCGGTCAACGTCGCCCGCCGCATCAAGGCCGCCATCAGGGACACGACGGGGCTGACCGCGTCGGCCGGCGTGGCCCCCAACAAGTTCCTGGCGAAGATCGCCTCGGGCTGGAAGAAGCCCGACGGCCTCACGGTCGTGGCACCCGAACGGATCGAAGCGTTCCTGCAGCGGCTCACGGTGGACGACCTCTGGGGCGTGGGGCCGGTCACCGCCAGCAAGCTCCGCGCGATCGGTCTCGAGCGGCTGGTGGACGTCCGCTCGGCGGACCCGGCCCGGCTGCGCGCCGCGGTGGGCAGCCACGCAGACTGGCTGGTCCAGTTGGCGCACGGACATGACGATCGGCCTGTCGAGCCGGACCGGCCGCGCAAGTCGGTCGGCACCGAGAACACGTTCGTCGAGGACCTGACGGACGTGGATCTGGTGAAACAGGAAGTGGACGGCATGGCGCGGGACGACGCGGCGTGGCTCGAACGCAAGGGGCTCTATGCCCGGACGGTGACGATCAAGGTCCGTTACCACGACTTCACGACGATCACGCGCAGCGACACGCGCGAGGTGGCCTCGCACGACGCCGATGAACTTGCCGCCCGGGCCGTGGCCCTGCTCGCGCGCACCGACGCGGGCCACCGCCCGATCCGCCTGCTGGGCGTCTCGCTGCACGGCCTTGCCACGGCAGCCGCCGGCCGTCCCGATCGGGCGCCCGCACCGCGGCTGCCGTTCGACAGCGATTAGCCGCCGGGCAGGGGACGGGCCCGGCTGTGGACGCCCTCTGGTAAGATCCCGCCCTGTCATGCGACGGATGGTGGGCATACTGGCGTTGGTGACGGCCGCTGCGGCCGCCTGGCCTGCGGTCGGGCAGCAGGCTCCCGCACGGCCTCGCGCGGCCTGGTGCTGGGACGCCGCGGCCCCGCGCGCCGACGCGGCGGC